>NZ_JAVRBM010000080.1:0-42527 GCF_034531255.1 Nostoc sp. ChiQUE01b
TAACTCCTAACTCCTAACTCCTAACTCCTAACTCCTAACTCCTAACTCCTAACTCTTAACTCCTAACTCCTAACTCCTAACTCCTAACTCAATCCAATCTAAAATCGCTTGGTTAACTTGTTCTGGACATTCATCATGGGGGCAATGCCCGACATCCTCCAGATTTAGTAGTTCCAACTTCTCGTTATATTGGGCAAATTGGCTAGCCAGGGCGGGCGGAACAAACCGATCTTTTTGTCCCCAAATTAAAAGCATGGGAATTGTTAAGGTTGGTAATACTGTCTTGACACTGGGACTAAAATTAATTCCGATCGCAGCTTTGAATAAAGCACTAAACGCCCTCGCAGAACCCCGATCTTGGGGAGGCCCTGCTAAAATTTCGATCAGTTCATCGGTAATCGCCTCTGGGTTAGCGTAGGCAAGACGTGCCCAGCGACGCATCACTCCAGGACGGCGCACGAAGTTAAATATAGGTTTAAGTATCAATGGTGAAGCAACAATATTTTTAATTGCTGTGACAATTGGGCGCAGCACAGGAGGAATTGCTTCTTGTTCTAATGACGGGTCGGGTAAACTCATCATCACCATACCCAGCACCATATCGGGGTGATTGGCGGCGGCGGCCATAGAAATCAGTGAACCGTTGGAATTGCCTATTAATATCGCTGGTTGACGGATAAATGTTTTCCAGAAATCGTAAACTTGCTCAACCCAGAGTTCGATGCTGTAATTAGCTGCGGCTTTTTCAGAAGCGCCAAAACCCAACATATCTATGGCGTAAACCGTGTGATGCTCACTCAACACCTCTAAATTATGTCGCCAATGACCAATGGAAGCGCCAAAGCCATGTAACAGAATTAGGGGCGTTGTCTTGTGGTGATTTTGGCTAGGGCGAATGTAAGTATAGCGGGTTTGCCAGCCACGCCAAATCCAATCTCTTTGATTACCAACCCGTTCCTGCCAGTGTACCGTAGTGGTCACACTTACCTCCGATTTATCAGCGCTGAAATACCATTATAAGAATTGGGGATTGGGCATTGGGGATTGGGATTGGGCATTGGGCATTAATCAATAATTCTTCTTCCCCTGCTCCCCCTGCTCCCCCTGCTCCCCCTGCTCCCTCATCTCCCCATTCCCCATTCCCTATTTACCTAACAAATTGAGGCATAATTTCGGCAGCGGTGAATATTCCATAGATGCCGCGTTCGTGTAATTGTTTACCAGCTTTGAGATAGCCGAAAGCAGGGCCGCAGACATTGGCTGCCATGCTGGTTTCATCTCCCAGAGTAAATGTATGAGTAGAAATCTTCCCTTCAAAGGTACGTCCTGTTACCTTAACATTGGTGCTGAGAGGCTTTTTGGGATTGCGGGTATCAACTACACCACCAACTGTAACGCGATCGCGCCCTACTATCCCTGCGACTTCTAACATCACATCATCAGCGTGTTCCATATTTGTTAAGGTCAGGACGCCATTAGTTTTATCTAGTAGTGCTTCTACTTGTGCGTCAGTCATCGCCCTCGCAGTTTCCACTGTATAACCAGGCATGTGACCTATATCTTCCCGAACAGTGGCGCGGTAAGCTTCCCAGTTCGCAATTCCCACCCCAAAGGTAATTTCAACTTGATGAATTTCGGCGTAACTTTGGGCGGCTAAAGCTGCTGCTGCTGTTAACAGTCCAGGGGTAGCACCACATCCTGTCATATAGGTAATCCCCGCAGCTTGTAGTTCCTCCTTCATCGCTAGGAGTTGTTCTACAGCAGTGGTGCGTTTAATCGCATCTACTAGTACCCCACGCCAACCAGATTTGATAAATTCCTTGGCGACAGTGGGAATAAAGTCATTTGGCAGGTTGGGTAAAGCCAAAAAATACCCATCTACTTCAGCTATTTCAATTAAATCCTGAATACTTTGATTTGTTAATGTACCAATTGGTTCTAAATAACCCACCGAACCTTGAGACTGATAAGTTGCAATGGATTTTTCAGTATTTAAACCTTCAGCAGCGTAAACGTAGCCTTTTTGGTCTGCTGCTGCGACTAAAATCATTTCTTGTTTACCAGCAACTACCTTGGCGGCTGCTTGTCCAAGTCCGCCGAAACCCAGTACTCCCACACGTATCGCTGGCGAAATATTTAGAGAATTTTTGATTTGTTCAGAATTCATAGTTAATTCGTTAAGTTGAATCAAAAGCCTTGAGTATTCCGCATCTCAGCTTCCGGCTGGTAACTGGTGGCTGATGGCTGATAACTCAAAGCTATAGAGATTAATTATGATTCATTATCCTGGGTTCTTTGGCTGGATATTGCAGATATTTATCTGTGAGCGATCGCTTTTGAGTTTTTTGAGTGTAACTATACCAGATTTAAAGCAATGGTCGCAACTGGCAACCCAGAACAAAGCTTAAGAATACTGGCTAAACTTGACGCTTTGACAGAATAGAGTTTCTGGGGCGATGATGCAAACACTCATCAAAGCGATCGCTTCAAATAATTTGTAGTTAGTAATGACCCTCGATAGCGTCCCTTAGTTTCATTCATATTTCTTTCTTCTTGCTCCTCTTATAAATTATTGGCATTTTGAGTATTATGAAGCGTATTTGCACTATATTTAATCTTTTTACAATAACTTCATTATCTGCTTTTATCTTTGCTAGCACCACTACTTTATTGTTAGTGCAGACAGCCACAGGTAAACCAGTACAGACAAAAAAGCAAGTCAATCAACCAATACCATTCAACTCAAAAGTACGAATGTATCCGGCAAATAATAGTTTACCAGCAACCCGTTTTATTACGATTGAAAGTGTTATTAAAAACTCTACCAAGATGCGAATTACAGAAGCGAAACTTACAACATACGAGGAATTTGCAGCCAAAACAGGAGAGTACAAATCATCGATTTCTAACAATCGAATGGTGTGGATAGTGACTGGTTTTGTCCAAGGTGAGTTGAGAATGTCTAAAGGTAGAAGTGTCTGTACTGATAACGCTAAACTTGTGGAATTAAGGGATGCAGAAACTGGCGATTCTTTTGGTAGAAGTATTTACTGTCCCCCAAACAATGTGAGAAATTTTATGCCGTAAAGTTGACTTATAGCGGTTCTCGTTTATGTCAGGTACACCCGTAGGGGCACGGCAGTGCCCATTGGTGTCAACTAAGGAGGCAGGAGGTAGGAGTCAATAATGCTCGGTTAAGGCTAAAACTTGATGCCTGTATTTAGCACCACTAAATCTAGGACAACCTTCCTCAGCCCCGTTTTGACAACAATCGCAGAACTTTTTATTAGCGATCGCACTACAAATTTACTAGTATTGAGCAACACACTGCTAAGGCACAATCAGCACTGGACAAGGGGAAAGGTTAATCACGCGAGTCGTAACACTATCATCCGCTCCCTCTTCAGTCAAGCCTAGCCCTCGACAGCCCATAATAATTAAATCAGCCCCGATTTCATCAGCAACATCGCAGATCGTAAAAGCTGGTTTACCTTGCCTTTCCAGGGTTTCAGATTGAATTCCTTGTCCAGAAAATAAAGATTGGGCATTTTCCAGCAGTTTAGCAACTACCTCTGGCGACACCATTGGATCGTCTGCACTAGGCGCATCTGGAGGTGGCTCTTCTACCACAGATAGCAGCACCAAGCGACTGCTGTACTTTTTGACTACATTGGTAACAACATCAGCAGCTTCACGCGTTTCCCGGCTTTGATCGATAGGAAATAATACCGTCTTAAATATATCTGTCACTTGGGTACCCCTGACTCCGGTAAAATCTTGATGGTTCTACTTTCAAAACAATAACAAAAAGGCAATCAGGAGAGTTTGGTGTGTCCAAAAAAAGTTTAGCAAGTTTATCTTCGGCCGACATATCTGGGAAACGTGCCTTAGTGCGGGTTGACTTTAATGTACCTGTGGACGATCAAGGCAACATTACTGACGATACTCGCATTCGCGCCGCTCTACCAACCATCCAAGATTTGACGCAGAAGGGAGCTAAGGTCATTCTCGCCAGCCATTTTGGCCGTCCCAAGGGTGTGGATGACAAATTACGCCTAACTCCCGTTGCCAAGCGTCTGTCTGAGTTACTGGGGCAAGAAGTCATTAAAACTGATGATTCCATTGGCGATGAAGTTGCAGCTAAAGTTGGCGCCCTGCAAAATGGCCAAGTGCTGTTACTGGAAAATGTCCGTTTTTACCCAGAAGAAGAGAAAAATGATGCAGAATTTGCAAAAAAATTGGCAACTAATGCTGATTTTTATGTAAATGATGCTTTTGGTACTGCACACCGCGCTCATGCTTCTACTGAAGGTGTAACTAAATTCCTCAGCCCTTCTGTGGCTGGATATTTGGTTGAGAAGGAATTGAAATATCTGCAAAACGCCATTGAAAATCCCCAACGTCCTTTGGCGGCAATTATTGGGGGTTCCAAGGTTTCTAGTAAAATTGGCGTGATTGAAACTTTGCTGGAAAAGTGCGACAAGCTGATCATCGGCGGTGGGATGATTTTTACTTTCTACAAAGCCCGTGGTTTGAATGTTGGTAAGTCTTTGGTAGAAGAAGACAAGCTAGAACTAGCAAAATCTTTGGAAGCTAAGGCTAAGGAACGGGGCGTTACCTTTTTGTTACCCACAGATATCGTATCAGCAGATAAGTTTGCTCCCGATGCTAATGCGACAACCGTCAGCATTGAGAACATCCCCGCTGATGGTATGGGTTTGGATATTGGGCCAGACTCGGTGAAAGTTTTCCAAGATGCCCTTGCAGATACCAAAACAGTAATTTGGAACGGGCCGATGGGTGTATTTGAGTTTGATAAGTTTGCGGCAGGTACGGAAGCGATCGCTCATACCCTCGCCGATATCAGTAAAACTGGCACAACTACCATTATTGGCGGCGGTGACTCAGTAGCGGCTGTGGAAAAGGTTGGTTTAGCTGACCAAATGAGCCACATCTCCACCGGCGGCGGCGCTAGCTTGGAGTTACTTGAAGGCAAGGTATTGCCTGGAATTGCAGCTTTAGATGATGCTTAATAGCCATCTTTAGAATTATGTAGAGACGTTACATGTAACGTCTCTACATTAAATAGAGGAAAAATTGTGGAAACTAAATGGCTGGAATGGGCACAAAAATTACAAGCGATCGCTCAAAATGGTCTAACCTATTCTCAGGGTGTTTATGATATAGAACGTTATAAGCAATTACGAGCGATCGCCACGGAAATGATGGCGAGTTACTCAAATGTAGAACATAGCTATGTCCTCGATTTATTTAGCCGTGAATTAGGATATGCAACTCCCAAAATTGATGTGCGAGGAGCAATTTTTCGTGATGATACTATATTGTTAGTCAAGGAACGAGTAGACGGCTTCTGGACTTTACCTGGTGGATGGGCTGATGTTGGCGAGTCGCCGAGTGAAGCAGTTGTGAAAGAAGTATATGAAGAATCGGGATATCAAGCACGCGCTATCAAACTCCTAGCAGTCTATGACAGAAACAAACAGGGACATCCACCATTACCATTTTATGTCTACAAGCTGTTTTTTAAATGTGAACTTATTGGTGGTTCTCCATCATCAAGTATTGAAACTGAAGAAGTAGGTTTTTTCTCTGAAGATGCGTTACCAGTACTTTCCATCGGACGTGTGACACCAGCGCAAATCACGCGACTTTTCCAGCATTACCGCCAACCAGATTTACCAACAGACTTTGATTAAATGCCTCTGCATTACAAAAATTGGCATACAGAATTCATGGCTTTATTCTGACTCCTGAGTTCTGAATTCGGACTCATAAAATAGCCCGGACTTGTAAATAGTCTCTTGTCGGGTAAGGGGGACACGTTACCGTGTTCCCCTAGCTAGGAAGAAAAGTATCCTTGAATCTGCCCTCTGATGTCAGTACTTTTTTAAGTTGACAACGTTCTTATGCCAAACTGACTTGTAACGTATAAGAAAGAGGGTTAAAGGTGCTACTAGAGAAAGTTCCGCCATCTTGAGGGAAGAAAGCATAGTCACTCACTGAGATGAAATACGTACCTGCACCCAGAGAACTGGTGATTAATGACGAATTGCCACCGCCACCATCGTCGTTACTGGTCACTAACTTCCCAGCACCGTTAAACAGTCCGAGAACTGTATCTCCCGATGTCACTGTCCTGATAGTGACAGTTCCTGGATTTGCTAAAGAAAATTTAAAAAAGTCGAAACCAGGACTACTCCCCGGTTGAACTGCTGTTAACTGGGCTGAAAGATTAACGTTTGAGCCTGATGATAAGGAACCTAACCCTTCAGCGCCGCCCAGTGTGCCGTTTGTAGCTTCTCCAGCATTTTCCCGCTCATAGAACAAGAAGTCATCACTGTCAAGTCTGAGATTTTTTCTCCCCTGCACAACACCTATGATCTCATCTTGCTCTCCTGTCGGTTTGTCTAAGAATATTCGTGTGCTGTTTCCAGCAACTTGCAGGCGGTAGTCCTGTGGAGATCCTTTGAGTTCAATTCGATCTTGGCTAGAGTCGAAGTCAATAATAGTAGCCAAGTCCCCAAAACCAGGACTTGTAGTGTTGGTATCGTCGTAGAAAACATTTTCAGCGTCGCCCAGGATAAATCTATCTACTCCAGCCCCGCCAGTCAACTCATCAGTTTCCCCTAATCCAGGTGGAAGCGGACTACCAGGCCAAACACCGATGAGGATATCGTTTCCAAACCCCCCATTGAGTACGTCATTGCCTGGCCCGCCTTGTAGACTATCATCGCCGTCGCCACCATTGAGGATATCATTGCCGAAACCACCGTCTAGCGTGTCATTTGCCGGAGTCCCATCTATCGTTTCAGAACCTGCAGTGCCGAATTTAAATGCCATATTATCTCTCCTGAGTTTCTCACTAATACGTAAGTTCAGCCTCAGTCAAAGAACTATTCATTGTAGATTACTTGCCATTTAAGTAATCTCTAAGTTAGAAAACATTAATTATTTGGTTAGGAACTTCTAAAGAAAAAAATATCCAACTATTTGTTGTAGGCTGACCCGAAAAGCCCATCTTTGGTTGCGCGCGAACGAGACGCCTACTCCACAAAATTAGATAATCAATTTCCTGAAAATTCCTTAATTGATGATTACCCAAATGGAAAGTAATTAGCTGAAATATTTTGGTTCTTTTTTTAAATCTTTTTGAACCCACGTTGTACTTATATGCATATCATGAAGTACAAGGTTACATCAATATCTTTAACAAATCTTAAAAAGGCAACAAATGCGATTGATTAAGACATTAAAAAATAGGTGTAAAATTTAATTAAATATTGTTTAAAACTACTGTTCTTTTTGGTGAACGTTGCGAGATTTTTCAGATGAAGGTGGTATCGTTGTTAAGTTAAGTTTCAACATCAGATTTTATATAGTTATTTGGGATCGGAAAATTAGGTTTTTGTGCCAGTTCTGTGTATTTTTGCTTGCATTGGGATGCTTCCCATAAATTTTATCGAAACAGAATTCAGAAGTCAGAAGTCAGAATTCAGCATAAATTCTGTGCGACTAGCAGACTTCGGCGTGAGCGCTCAATCGAACGCTGAATAGATGGGTTTAAGACCCCCACCAAATCGTAGATTTGGTGGTGCAATCTTTGAGTGGCGGGTCTGAATCCCTCACTCAAAGATTGCTGAATTCTGAATTCTGAATTCTCCATTCTTCTTCAATTCACGTAGAGACACTCCACTCCAGATAGATGCAGAGGATGACTCTCTACTGAGGCGTTGTCTCCTGCGTTGGTGTCGGTGTAGGAGTGGCGGTTTCTGTGGGAGTCGGTGTAGGAGTTGGCGTGGGCGTGGGCGTAGGAGTTGGTGTAGGCGTGGATGTTTCCGTGGGCGTTGGTGTTGGCGATGGGGGAGGGGTGGGATTTTCCGCTGTAATGCTGAGTTGATAATCTACTGGTTTCGTTGCTGTGGAAACTACAACAAACTCATAAAATCCATTTTCTGATAATTTAGTTGACAAACTACGCTTCGTAGAATCTTCTAAAAATCGAATTTTGCCAGAGGGTGAATAGACTGATAACAAGACTTGGGAATTTGCTTCTAGCTTCAAGTCTAGAGATTGGTCTTTGGCAAGTCCAGCAATGAATACTTTACCACCACCAGGTTGGAGAGTACTGCTGACTGTTTTGCCAGTAGCCCCAGGATCGAAGACAAGTTTCTGGAAAGCGTTACCGCCAAGGATAGCACTGAGTCGATCGCTAACAAATCCGTACCAAACTTGCCCAATGGGCTGATCTCGAAAATTTTTACTACGCTGTTCAGGGAATACACTGAAAAAAGCCTCGTCTCCCAAATCATACAAAGAACGACTACCAACGTTGACTTTGTTGACTTCCAGTTTCCAGCGATCGCGTTCAGCAGTTGTGTAAGTTCCCAGTTTTTGGCGTGCATTGGAACTCAGTGGTGCAAGCTTTTCCAACAATTCCGAAGCTGTTTTATCCCATTCTGCGCGCAAACTCTCATCTTCAGAGCCATCGCTGAGAGTGCGTCCTCGTAAACTGGGATTTCTGTCCCAAAAAACTTGATTCACCAAGTTCACGTAGAAGTTAGAGTTAATACCCAACTGTTGACGGCGATCGCTTAATCTTTCTTTGCGTTCTCGTTCTGCTGGCGAATATTGCGCCAAAGGATCGGTTGGTTGTTCGCTAGTTGGAATGGGGCTGGCTGTAGGATTAGGGTCGACTTGCCCGACATCTCGTCTGCCATTCAATCCCCACCAAATTAATCCCACACTACCAACTACTAGCGCCGCCACCAGGAAGGTTTTTGTTGGTGTCCACCAGGAGGAAGAGGGGGAAGATGAGGGATATGAGGGATATGGAGGGGTTGGGGAAGGTGGGGGAGGTGGGGAGACGGCGACGGTGGCGGATGTGGGTTGTGGTGGAGTGGGATATTGAGTTGGTGGATAGTTCGCTGGGGGTGAGTTGAGGGCTTGGAGTACTTGACGGGCTGATTGATAGCGATCGCTTGGTCTAGCAGATAGCATTTTATCTAATACCTGTGCCAAATTTTGACTCAGATTAACTTCCCGTCGCCACTGCCACGTGAGAGTATAGGTATCAATTAATTCTTGGGGTTGTTTCCCTGTCAATAAAACCAACATTGTTGCAGCCATTGCATACAAGTCGCTATGAGGAGATACTAACCCTGTTTGCATTTGTTCTGGGGGTGCAAATCCGATTTTACCTAATAAGGTTGGTGCTGGCGGAGGTGCGGCTATACCGGGTTGGTAATATTCAGAAACTACGGTTGCTACTACTTGTTTGACACCGCCAAAATCAATTAAAACTGGCAGTTTGTCAACAGTCCTAAGCATTAAATTATCTGGGGAAATATCTCGATGAATTACTCCTAGAGAGTGAATGTATTCCAACACTGGCAAAATTGAAAGCACAAGAAAGCGTATTTCCGTCTCTGTAAAGCGCAAACCCTGTTGTATCCGGGCATTTAACAAGGAATTGTAAGTTTCCCCTTCTACATAATCTTGCACCAAAAATAGATATTCTTTGCCCCCTAAATTCAGCCGCAGCAGTTCCCGAAAGCGGGGAATTTGGGGATGTTGTAGTTTATAAAGAACACTCGCTTCTCTCTCAAAGAGTTCTTCAGCTTTTTCGACAACGTAAGCGGTTTGAACTTGGGGGGAAAATTCTTTTAAAACACAAAGTTCTCGGAAACGGTTGACATCTTCAGCTAAATAAGTGCGTCCGAAGCCACCTTGGCCAATTTGACGCACAATCGCATAGCGATCGCCTAAAGTCTGTCCCGGTTGGATACCATAACTCATGGGCGCATCCAACAAATTTTCACCACACTGGAGACAAAAGCGACTACCTGGGGAATTTTCATGTCCTTTAGAACAATAGATAGAATTCATTGGAAAGTTAGGAGTTAGGAGTTAGGAGTTAGGAGTTAGGAGTTAGGAGTTATAAGTTAAGAGTTAATAGTCAACAGTGAGCAGAGAGTAGCGTTTTTCAATTGATTAAACTACACTACTCCCTACTTCCTGTCTTAAACCATGGTCTATAAAGAAAGAAAATTGCCCTAATTCATAACTCATAACTCATAACTCCTAACTCCTAACTCTATCTTTGTACTTTACTGACTTGATCGGCTGCGATCGCATACCAAATTTGACCAAAAGTCTGTTGATTCAGTTTCTTACGATCATGATTGGGAAACAACCGATCAAATTTTTCATTTGTGTCTTTGGTCAACTGATCGATTGTATAGTTCCCAAACTGACCCGATCGCGCTTGTCGTCTCCATGTATCGTAATCTTTTTGACTATAGTTCCCTAATTTTCGACGAGTTGCTGTACTGAGGTCAGCCTGTTCTAGTTTATCCAATAAATCATCAGCGATACCAGACCATTCATCTCGTAAACCAGTGTCTTCAGGTTTAGATGTCAGGCTACGCCCTTTTAATTCTGGTTTTTTTGTATAAAATAAATCATCTACTGTGCGAATAAAAAATCCTTCAGGAATTTCTAGCTCTTGACGACGACTGATAATTTTCTCGAGGTTGCTATTTTTTCCTTTGTCGCTTACTGGTTTACCGCTGGGATTGGGAAACTGGGGAATTTGCGGTAATGAAATTGACGGGATAGTAATTGAAGTTACACTCTTAATCACTGCATTTACCACCGCCCAAGTCCCTGCACCAGTTAAGACAACTAAAGCCGTTCCCCCTAAACTCATCACAAAAGGACGAATCCAAACAGGGAAAGATGCCGGTTTAGCAATCGCTTGCGTTTGCCTCTGGAATCTACTTACAACGGCACTGGCGCGTTGTCTTCCGGGAGCAACTACCATCGTCTTAATCTTGGTGGTAATATAATTACCTGGAGATTTAGCCGCAGTTGGCGATGGTAAATCTTTGAGGATTTGCTCGGCTCGTTGGTAGCGATCGCTCGGTCTATAAGCCAGCATCCTTTTTAACACCGCTTCCAGTTTGGGACTAACTTGGATTTCCTTTCCCCATCCCCAAATTCCCTGATAGCTGTCGTATAGTTTCTGCGGTTCTTGACCTGTGAGCAACACCAGTGATGTTACCGCTAAAGAATATAAATCACTACTAAAAAATGCTTTGCCCTGCCGTAGCTGTTCTTCTGGAGCGTAGCCTTTTTTACCCAGCAAAGTATTATTTTCAGCCAACTTGGTACGCCAAAAACCTTGAGAAGCTGGCAATTGCTTAACGCCACCAAAATCAATTAACACTGGCAGATTATCAGAACGCCGCCAGATGAGATTATCGGGAGAGATATCGCGGTGAATTACATCTCGTGAGTGGATGTAGGATAACACGGGTAAAATCTGTTGCAGGAGGGTGATTACTTCCTCTTCACTAAAGGTTTTTCCTTGACTTTCACGCTGTTCTAATAACTGGTAGTAATTGTCACCATCCACATAATCTTGCACTAAAAAGAAAAAATCTTTAGTGCCTATCTTCACTTGTAGCGAGGCGTGAAAACGTGGAATCTGTGGATGCTGGAGTTTTTTCAGGACATTCGCTTCTCTCTCAAATAACTCTTTAGCTTTTTGTAAATCTTGATTTTCTTGTACTTGGGGTGCAAATTCCTTCAGCACACAGGTTTGATGGGATTTATTGATATCTTCCGCTAAATAGGTGCGTCCAAAGCCACCCTGTCCTAGATGACGGATAATTTGATAGCGATTATCCACAACCTGTCCCACAGCAAGAGGTAATGGTTCACCACAATGGGTACAAAAGCGGTTACTACCATTATTTGTGTGTTGTTTACTGCAATAGAGCTGCATGGTGCTGAAGGATAAATTAAGGTTTTATTGAATGACTACAACGCGCATACCCTCATTTTCGGATATTCTACGAATTACGTAGCTTGCTTCTCGCCTTCTCTACGAGACGCTACGCGAATGGCGAGTATTACGAATTATTTTTAACGGTGTTGATTCTACTTCAGGATAAACAACAAGCGTCATGAACAGCAAATCACGACATCAGCAAGTAATTAAAGCATTTGAAGATTTTTTATCTACCCCCTTAGAAACTATACTGCAACGGCATCTCAACACTAAAATTCCGTCAGCTTTGAGTTTATTTGACGATGTAGCGGCGAATGTACCAGCCTACAAGGCGTTTTTAGCAGAAAGGGAAATTAATCCCGCAACTATTCAAACCTTGGAGGAGTTTCAGAAATTACCAGCGATCGCTAAACAAAATTATATACTGCGTTATCCTCTAGCTGACTTGTGCCGTAACGGACAACTCCAAGAGTGCGACATGATAGCTGCTTCATCAGGTTCTAGTGGTAAACCGACATTTTGGCCTCGTTTTTTCACAGATGAACTCCAAATCGCCACACGCTTTGAACAGATTTTTCACGATAGTTTCTATACAGACACCAGACGTACCCTAGCAGTGATTTGTTTCACTTTAGGCACTTGGGTAGGTGGGATGTTTACCACTAATTGCTGTCGTTATCTTGCTAGTAAAGGTTATCCCATCACTGTAATTACTCCTGGTAACAACAAAGAAGAAATCTTGCGAGTTGTGCAGGAACTAGGCTCAGGTTTTGAGCAAGTGGTGTTATTGGGATACCCACCATTTTTAAAAGATGTGATTGATACTGGTATTGCTCGTGGTGTGGAGTGGCAGCAATATCAGATTAAATTAGTGATGGCGGGAGAAGTATTTAGTGAAGAATGGCGGAGTTTGGTTGGCGAAAGAGTTGGTTCACAAAATCCTTGTTATGATTTTGCATCACTTTACGGGACTGCGGATGCCGGAGTTTTGGGTAATGAAACACCGTTAAGTATCTGTATTCGCCGTTTTTTGGCAGAAAATCCCGATGCAGCGAGAGCTTTATTTGGGGAATCGCGTTTACCCACATTAGTACAATACGATCCCTTCACTCGCTTTTTTGAAGTTCAAGATGGCGGATTGCTGTTTTCGGGAGATAACGGTATTCCCTTAGTGCGTTATGACATCTTGGATACTGGCGGGATAATTAGTTATGATGCGATGCTGCAATTTTTAGCAGAATGGGGATTTAACCCGCTGGAAAATCTCTGTTCTGATACTCAAGAATCACCAAGAGGTATTCATCAGCTACCTTTTGTTTATGTCTTCGGTCGTTCTAACTTTACAGTTTCCTACTTTGGCGCAAATATCTATCCCGAAAATGTGACGGTGGGATTAGAACAACCAGTAATTCAAGAATGGGTGACGGGTAAATTCGTGTTGCAGGTAGTAGAAGACGCAGATAAGAATCGATTTTTATCTGTAGTTGTGGAATTAGCACTAGGGGTAGAGGGTAATGAAGCTCAAAGACTTGCGATCGCATCTTCTATTCTTTCACAATTGTTACGCTTAAATAGCGAGTTTGCTAATTATGTTCCGGTAGAATATCAAACACCACAGGTTACATTAGCGCCGATGGGTGATTTTGAATATTTTCCCATTGGGGTGAAACATCGGTATACGCGTCAATAGTATAAGACGCAATGAATCTAGGAAGAAGACGCGATGAATCTAGGAAGAAGACGCGATGAATCGCGTCTCTACAAGGGGGAATGGGGTGGTTGTTCGCGATCGCGTTCCCAATTGATTGGATTATTGATAATATATTGTCTAATTTTATCGAGGGCGAATTCATTACGAATTATATTGTCATGGAACCTTTCTTGCCATCTAAAACCTTCATATATTTGATTAATTTCAAATGTACATCGTCCTTTATACCACCTAATAATTTTAGAAAGGGAGTTTTTAGACAACATCGGATTAAATAACCCAGTAACCCCACCCCGTTGATCATCCCCCCTTGTAGAGACGCGATGAATCGCGTCTTCTTCCTGTATTTGATTCGCGTCTCCTTCTCGTATTTGATTAATAACCAAAATTCCATGAATATGATTAGGCATGACGCAAAACGAATCTATCTGGCAATTAGAAAAATGATTAGGAATCTCATACCACAATTTCTGAGCAATTTCTCCAATTGGCGATCGCTGCATTTTACCATCCACAACCTCACCAAAAAAGCATTTCTTATCGTCGGTGCAAATAGTAACGAAATATCCAGCATTACTGGCATAACTCCATGCTGGCAAACGGGTTGAGTCAATTCGATATTTACCTTTGTATTTGGGTTTGTTGTTTTTTGGTTGAGGATCGTCATTATTCATAATTACATTTTTTGTTGAGGCAAAAACTTATGCTAGTATTGCCTTGCATTTATGTAATTGCCAACCCAACAAATTCGGAATTATTCTCACTATGTAAATGTGGGAAATAAAGACGCGATGAATCGCGTCTCTACAAGGGGCGATCGTTTTTGCGATCGCATTTCCATCTTGTTCACGATATCTGTTTTATTAGGGGCGATCGCATTCCCTGGATTGCGGAAAGATCGGACGCGATAGATTTACGAAACGCTTACGAGACATGATGAATCGCGTATTTGCAAGGGATTGCTGCTTCTACATTTCGCTTATGTTTTGGCTGGAGGAAGTATTTTTCTTTCCTACTCTTCATCTTTCACTTTCTCTTGTTGATGCCAAGCTTGATAAAAAGCGGGGTAGGGCATACTTTGGGCGCACTTCCAAATAACTTCGTAGCAATATATTCTACGTATAAATTGAGAATCGTCTTCTTCTTTCTGATTTATGCATTCTTTTAAATTATTAACTGCTAATGGGTAAAGCTGGTTTTGAAGTATCTCAATGAGGCAAAAAGAAGCTGATTGTAAAACATTTCCTTCTTTACTCGCATAGATTATCTTAATTAAAGCATTATATATATGAAAATTTCCCCCACATATTTCTCCTATAGCACGGGCAATTAAACTACGTACAAATTTATTACGCCCTAACTTTAATAGTTTATTTAAATTATCCATCAACAGGCTATTGTCGTCACTACTTAGATGAATAAATCGTGCAACCTGTCTTAATTGATTAAAATATTCTACAAAAGTTAAATATCCCACTATTTTGTTGTTTTCATCCAAAACAGGAATTTTTTCTTTTTGTTCACTGATTTCTTTAGTTTCGATTGAACTAGAATGTTTTTTTCTAAGTTTGTCTAACACACAAGAAGCATAAAAACGAATTGACAGGTCTTTGCTAGATTGAAGATTATTTAAAACATGTTCTACGTCTTCGTTATCTGTTTTTATTTCTACTGCGATCTTAGCTAATTTTAAGAGTATTTCTTCATCATGGCTTTCATGTAAAAATCTTGTTAAAAATATTGTTAATTGACGACGATTAGTTTCGATCAATGCAGCGTTAGCATTTGTTGTAATCGGAGTTTCTAAGATTTCTCTCATTCTATTTAAATCACCAAAGCCCCAATCTATCAGTTGAGTAAAGATTTCTTTTGTGCGTTTATAGGATTCATACTCTGCAAGACACATAGCAGCTAGAAAGTAAGATTTAAATCCGTAAAAGTCACCACAGCTATCATCAAACCCTACCAAAGCATCTAAAAAAGCATTTTTCTCCTCCTTCTCCACATCTTCACGTCCCAACCACAGCAAAATCACCTCTTTCCACTGCGGTTCAAAAATGCGATAAACGCCTAGCGCGGGGTTATCGGGAACATGATTCAGAAACTCGTGCCAATCATCAACCGCCAACCCTGCAAAATATTCCTCAAATGTGGGATGGTAGAAAGCGTAAACTTTCTCTTTCGTTGCTGATTCCGCAGCCAGTCCAACTTCATTTAGCCATCCCAACTTTAACGCTAACCAAAATAAAGAATTTTGCTGTTTTGGATCACCTAATTCCTCACGCACAAGCTTATGTCGTAGCCGAAACCGTGACGTTTCTTGGTGAATTGCCCGTTTTACCAAACGTCCCAACGCTGCGTTTAATTCCTCTTGCTGATGTTCGCTGGTAGGGAAGCGGTTTTCTTTCCAGTTGTAAAACTCTTCCACAAACTGTTGATACAGTCCGGCTTTCGTTTCCGGTAAACCTTTATCAGAACTTTGCCAAGTGCTACACAACAGCGCTAACCGCAAAGGATTTTTAACTAAATCTTGGATGCGCTGACGTTCAGCTTTATCTAATTCCTGCCATAATCTTTCCCCTTTGTCTGCATCCTTGTTGTGAAACCAACGCCCAATAAACTCTTGCACTTGTTGCGGATATTCAAAATTGAGTAACCGATACGTCTCAAAATTTTCTAAAGCGTTGGCGTTTGCTTCCCAAACATTTACCCGACAAGTCAGCACAACCCGCGCATTTTTCACCCATCCCATCAACTGCTGGGAAATCTCAGTTAATGGTTGGGGTGAAGACATTTCATCTGCTGCATCCAACAACAACCACACAGAATTATTCTTGAATAAATCTGCAAAAGCGTTTTCCTGTTCTTCTGTTACACGCACCACTTCTAAAGCATTCTTCAGCCAATGTTGCAACAGATAATTTTCTACACTCTTTCCTTGCAAGTCTGCCAAAGAAATCCAAATTGGTAAACCCAGATTTTTGTTTAATATCCAAAAAGCTATAGTTTGCAACTGAGTAGTTTTTCCCGCACCCGGTTCCCCAATTAAAGCGATGCGGTGTCCTTGAGTTTTACCAACACCATCACGGATAATTTGCTCTAAAAAAGCCTGATGTTCAAATCGCTGCTTCTCTTCATAACTCGGTTCGTAAAGTTGCGAACCTTGTTCTGGGGAAATATCCTCGCTGCACTTCTTCGGTTTATTACGCTCCACCAATGCTAAAGGAACATGAATTTCCTTTAGCTCAAATTTCATTTCATCCTCAGCAAACAGGAACTCATTTGTGGTGAGACGCTTGTGCTTTTCCAGCATAGCACCGTAGATTTCTTGCCAGTCAAAGCTATTATCTGTTGTTTGTACCTGGAATGTTTCTTTTAAATTCGTCTTCTGGTATTCCTTCCACTTCTGCTTAACCACCTCCAGATTATCTTTTATCGTTGCTGTCTGATGTTTTAGCGTCAGGGTAAATTTCCAATAACCTTGATTGTTTGCAGCTTTTTCCGGTTCTCGCACTCTCAACTTCCATAGCCAGTCAAGTGCAGTTTGAAGCTCTTGTAATTCTCTTTCTTTCTGAGAAACGTTAGATTCTGCTTTTTGCCGGGGAAGTTTTAAAGTTTTGCCAACATTTTTAATCTGTTGGAGTAAATATTCCTTCTTTGCACCAATTTCAGATGTTTTGCTTCTGTTTCCTCTTGTTTGTTGGCTTTTATATCCGGTAATTCTCAGCTTATCTGCATTCCAGACAACGCAAAGTGGAAGTTTTGACTCACAGTCTTGCTCTTGGGACAGTTGCAGCAATGCTTCTACCAAACTGAGTACATTCTCTAAAACTGATTCATCTCCACGAATATTTCTTGACATCAGTCAAATAATTTTAAATTACCCAAACAAACAAGCTTCCCCAAGCCGCAAAACCTGATTATACAAGCATTATAGACGCTGCGTGGGGGATGTGTCTGAGGAAATACCCAAAAAAAGAATTGACCTTGTAAATCTAAAAACAAGGTGAATTCAGATGTCAGCTAAAAAACCTGTTAAAACTACAAGTCAAAGAGCGATCGCTTTCTTGTTAATTCTGCAAACAATATTAATTGGCGTAAATGTTGAAAACCGCCTTCAGCAAGGTGACTCACCAATCGAAGTTTTAATCTGGATGATTAACCAGTGTATTCCAGTCCTGAAACAAGCCAGCAGTTTCCAAGAAAAACAGAAAAAGAGCCTGTTACCCAGAGCTCGCCATTCTGAAGATAAATAGTAATACAGTTCGGTTAAGGTTATCAGATAAAAATTATAGATCCCAAAAACGCGGTAAATCGCAATTTTTACTTGTAGAGACGGCGATTTATCGCGTCTTTTACCTTAACCAAACAGTATTCACAACACAAGTCCATTCGTTCACAACACAAGTCCATTCATTCACAACACAAGTCCATTCGTTCACAACACAAGTCCATTCGTTCACAACACAAGTCCATTCGTTCACAACACAAGTCCATTCGTTCAGAACGCAAGTCCATTCATTCACAACACAAGTTCATTCGTTCAGAACATAAGTCTGTTCTCAACGATTTGTTGTCTAGTATTGTATAATTACTGAGCTAGCAATCAAATCTTATTACAAAAAACACCTTTTTTTGCAAGTTTTACTGAACCACTAAATTGTTCCATTGAGACACTCTAGAAAGATAAGTTTAGTAAAAGGTGTGCATTGATGCCACGCAAAAAAAGAAGTTCTACCGTGCTAGAAAAAACCGAACAGAGAGTAATCGGATTTAAATCGATTAATTCCAGCCTCGATTTTGGTAATTCGATCAGTTTAAACCATTTAACCGAGTTAACCGGGCAGTTGCGCAACCAGATTGACCAATATAATATGATGTTAACTGCCCTTGACACAGCAAAGGCAGAAATAGAAACCCTTGAAAAGAGCATTCGCGAAACTTCAGAACGCTTAGTCAGTGGTGTGGCGTTGAAGTATGGCAAAGACAGCCGGGAATACGAAATGACAGGCGGAGTACGCAAAAGCGATCGCATTCGTAAAGCTACTATCACCCGGTTAAAATCGACCGCAGACTCAAAAGCGGCTTCTACACAGACAGCGTAACAAGCAATAACTAGGCATTATTACACCGTGAATGATGCCGATTGCTTTGCGTAGGCGTAGCCCGCCGCAGGCATCGCATCTTCTATTCTTTCACAATTGTTACGCTTAAATAGCGAGTTTGCTAACTACGTTCCCGCAGAATATCAAACACCACAAGTTACATTAGCGCCAATGGGTGATTTTGAATATTTCTCTATTGGTGTGAAACATCGTTATACCCGTCAATCGACACAGATGTAGTTCTGTTTACCACGACGATGCCCGTTCTTACGGATAAGGTTGGATGCACAATATGGACAGTTCATCCCTTAATTATGCAACGCCGTATCGAAGAACCGCCACCTTTTTAGAAGTTACACCAGCTTACCTCAAGAAGTTTGAGAGTAGTAAAGAGGCGATCGCTAAAATGCCAGATACGGCAGCTTGCCACCCTACTGTTCAGTGGTAGATTTAGTAGGGTAATAAAAAATCACGGCAAAGTAACATGGTTTTATTTAAGTGGAAATCCTGCATAACAGCAATAACCTTCACCGCAATCAGTCTTACTGCATCCAAGTCGGCATTGGCGGTATCTTTATACTCACTTACTGACTTAGGCAATCTTATAGGAGAACCTTACAGTTACGCTACAGATATTAATAACTCAGGTGAGATAGCCATTAATACTTTTAGCGGTGCTTTTTTTTACAGCAATGGTTCAGTCCAAAAAATTAGTCCCTTACCTGGTGATGGTCAACTTGCAGTGAGTGGTATCAATAACTTGGGGCAAGTAGTTGGTAATTCCATCGGTAAGACCGACAGTGATAATAACATCTTTATTTACAGTGGTGGAACAACGCAAAATACCGGTCTTAAAGGCATTCCTTATGCTATCAATGACTCAGGTGAGGTGGTTGGCGGTACAAGTGGTGGCGGTATATTCCCAAAACTTGCCTTTCCCTACGGAGCCGCTTTTCTATACAGCAATGGTAAGACAACTATTATTAATAGTAATCTAAATGAAAATTATGTTGCCTATGGCATAAATAATCTAAGTCAGGTAGTTGGCATTTTCGGTTCTTCCAGCCGAGCCTTTTTATCCGACAACGGTATAATCACTAATCTCGGTACTCTCCCTGGTGACAGGTACAGTCAAGCAAACGATATTAATGACTCAGGACAAGTAGTTGGTAGTTCGGGATTCACTGGCGTAGGTGATAGTCGTGCTTTTCTGTACAGTTCCAGCACGGGACTCCAAGACCTCGGTAGGTTACGTCCTACAGATTTATTTAGTACTGCTTTGGGAATCAATAATTTGGGTCAAGTAGTCGGGTTTTCTGGCACTAAGAATAACTTTTTTGCAGCAGATGGCAATGGTTTACGAGCTTTTCTTTATAGTGATAACACTCTGTACGACTTAAATGACCTGATTGCTCCTGGTTCAGAGGCTGGCTTTACCTTGACGGCAGCATCTGCCATTAATAATAAAGGACAAATTGTCGGTCGTGGTGCAATTAATGGTGAATTACACGCCTTCCTCTTGACACCAATCTCATCTGTCTCTGTAGCTGAACCAACTTCAGGTGTTCCTATTTTGTCGTTTGGTGCTAGTGTAATTTTATTAGCAACGTTCAAGCACAAACCTCACCGAAGAGGCAGGGGGGGAGAGGGCTTTCTAGCAGGGGAAGCAAGCCCTTCCTAAGAGCGTGGAGTGGAGCGGAACATGGGTATGTTCGCGCAGCGTCTCGTAGATAAGCCCCGCCCTTCCAGGGCGCTCTTACATTTATCTGACCAGGAAGGCATACCAAGAGGTCTTAATTTACCGTTCTTCTTGGGAATCCTACACCGTACCTGTACTCAGGTCGGTATAGGTAGTTCACAATAAATGATTGAGTAATGGTGAGTGACGACTAGGAAAATAAAATTATTGCTTACTTCCGAGTTACCCATTCACCATTATCTGTTACACAAGAGAATTATTTAGCAACCAAAACTGGTTTTTTTGCTGTTGATTGCACTAGTTCTGTGGTTGAGTGTACTAGTTCTTTTGCTTTTGATTGAACTAGTTCGGCGGTTGAGTGTACTAGTTCTTTTGCTGTTGACGCTACTGTTTGTGGCTGCAACAGTTGGGTGTAAAGTTCACTCAATTGATTTGCGACACCATCCCAGCTAAACTTACTTTCAACGCGCTTTCTACCAGCTTTACCCAATTCATCTCGCCATTGTGGACTTAAGAGAATTCGGTCAATAGCAGATGCAAAAGCATCTACATCTTGTGCTGGAGCCAATAAACCAGTTTTTTCATTCACTACAGTAAACTGAAGTCCGCCGACATCACTTGCTACCACTGGTGTACCGCTTGCCATAGCTTCGATCGCTACTAGTCCAAAGGGTTCGTAGTGACTGGGAACAACGCAAACATCAGCAGCGGCGTAATAAGTTGGTAAAATATCTTGACTCAGACGACCTGCAAAAGTGGTAAAGTCACTCATCCCCAATTCGTTGACGATTTGCTCAATCCGATCGCGCTCAATGCCGTCGCTGTTACCTGGAATACTACCACCACCAATAATTAGCTGGAGATTGTTGGAGTCACGTAGCCCAGACTCATTTACTGCCCGCACTAAGGTTTCTATCCCTTTGCGTTGGTCAAAACGCCCTACATATAATACAACTTTGGCTTCTTTGTCAATTCCCAATTCAGCCCTGGCTGCTTCTCGTGCAATCGAACCAAATCGCTGAATATCTGTACCACAGGGAATAATGTCGATATTACCTTTTGTGGAAACTAGCGATCGCATGTGTTCCTCTTCTTGCGGACTTGTCGCCACAATTCGCTCTGCATTTTCCAACACCTGTTTTTCCACTGCTAATCGCTGACTAGCAATTAGAGGAATATCTTCTATAGTGTTGTACTTGACTGCTCCTAAGGAGTGGTAGGTGTGAACTTGTTTACTCTTTTGGATTTTCTTTAACTGCATCCCCACCCAACTAGAGAGCCAATAGTTAGTATGAACTAACTCGTATGTAACATCATTTTTTACTTGAAATTTAAGGAAATTATCAACAAATTCTGGCAGATATTCAAAAATCTCATCTCGCGGCACAAACTCAAGGGGGCCAGCTTTTAAACGAATAGTTCGACAATTGTTGCTATGTTCAACTATCGAGTCTTGCTCCAGACTCACTTTCCGGGTAAACATATCAACTTGCCATCCTAGTTGCGCTAGTGCTTCACCTACGTGGCGCACATAAACATTTTGTCCCCCAGCTTCTTCTTTCCCTATTTCAATCGCTGGGTCTCCGTGGACAGAAATCAAGGCGATACGTTTTTCGGTGGTAGAGTTCATAGTTTGTGTGTTGCTGATTTTAACAAAGTTTTAGGTCGTTCCAAGCTCGTGTATAGCACACTTGGATAAATTGTTTAGGAACTTTGATTTTTATTGATTTTAGTTTATGATGTCTAATTTTTTTTTACATCCTCTGTCAGAAGTAGACTTTTAGATGAAATACAAATATTTTTAGTTTCTTTAGATATAGGAAATTGTTATATCCGTATCTCATACTTTTGATAGATAAAAATGAGATTTTTTCATTCATCTCTAGCTTTAATTTCATAGATATGGCAATTTTAATTTGCTCTTTACCTAGAGACTCAGCTCGCTGACTTCTGCGAGGATATATCTGGTGAATAGGGGGTTTGACCCCCTAACACATCTCAGAGCAGGAAGTCAGAAGACATAAAAAGTAGAGGTATGACGCTGCATCCAAAAAATCAAGGGAAATACCAAGAACGGACAATCAGCAATATCTCTAGGTAAGCTGGGATTATAAGTAGGTTTGACCTGCGACAAACGCTGTTACGCTAAGTGATAACATCTCCTACATATATTTAGATGTTTTCAAATGTTTTCAGAAATCAAATCGGCTTACTATAAGATAAAAATATATTTATTTAGCTTATATTCTTTAAAAGAAATCTAAAATCTGTTTTTACGCAATTGTACTGATTTTGCTTCAAACTAAAAATATAGTCAACACCAATTTTCAAACGGAGAAGATTAATATATGAGTTTGATAGATGGTATATTTATGACGCTGCTAAATACTGTTGCCTGCCTAGCACTGCCTAAGCTGGTATCTGTCATTATGTCTGCCAAAAGCCAAAAAACTGCATCTTCAACGTCTACGCTTACATCACAAGATTCCAACTCGGAAATCCCCAGTTTTTCTTAATGTAAACTGATTATTTATAGATGTCGCCTTGATGAGGAGAAAACTTAGTTATTGGTGCAAGGCGATATCTGAATAATAAGTTATACACATCTTGATTTTGGTAAAAGAATGAGTGTGCTAACTTAATCAAAAACGATTGTTTGATTATTTATTTGTTCTTGCTGTAATTATTTTAGGTCTGACGATAATAAAAAATGCCAGCAAAGTAAAAACTAACATTTGCCAAGTTACTAAATTCCAGCCACCAAGATCCCAGCAGAATAGGCCAATGCTAGTACCTACAGCACCGCCAATAAAATAGGTAGTCATGTAAACTGTGTTGATGCGACTATTCGATTGAGCATCAAGAGTGTATATCCTTGCAACATTGGTGACTTGGACTGCCTGTACACCTACATCTACTAACAATACAGCAACAGCGATCGCTAGTGCAGAATGAGAAGCAATTTTAGCAATTACTAAACTTGCTATCACCATTGATACAGCAATAGTTAAAGAACGTTGGGAGTTACCTCGATCGGCTAGTTTACCAAAAACTGGTGCCATTAATGCACCTGCGATCGCCACAAAGCCATACATCCCAATTGTGTCAGATTGAAAATTAAAAGGCGCTCCGCTTAAATGGAAAGTCAGCGTTGTCCAAAATGAGCAAAAGACACCAAACAATAACCCGCTAATTAAAGATGCTTCTCTTAATAATGAAAAACGTTTTAATTGCTGAAGCGTTGAGTTTAATAATTCTACATAATAACCATTAAATTCATTTTTGACATTAGGCAAGTATATTTTTAATAAAACAATAACAATTAAAATCATTACTGCCGAAAATCCATATACATAACGCCAACTCAACCATTCAGCAATATAGCCACTAAAAACCCTTGCTCCTAAAATTCCAATCAATATACCAGTAAAAATGTTGCCTACGGTTTGACCTGTAGTTACTCTATCTATACTTGCTGCTAAGGGAAGAATAACCTGAGCGGAGACTGTCGTAATCCCAATTGCGACGCTCAATATCCAAACTTGGACGATGTTTTGTGAAAACGTTATGGCTATCAACAAACAGAACAAACATCCCAGTAAGCAAAGAATTAATTTTTTCTTGTTGATTTTATCGCCCAAGGGGATTAAAAAGAAAAGCCCAAAACCGTAACCAACTTGCGTAAGCACAGAGATGCTACCCGCTTCGCCTTCACTGACTCGAAAAGATGATGCAATATCTTTAAGGATTGGCTGATTATAATAAACGTTAGCAACACAAACACCAGCTGCGATCGCCATTATCACTACCTGGACTTTAGTTAATCCGTTACATGAGATTTGTTTTTCCATTCAAGCTAAAATTTATACAGGAAAAAACTGGTTTACAGTACAGCTAAAACCAGGCAATAGCGGAGAAATTATATTATCATTACTAAATAAAGTTGCTACCAAGTTAAGTTGACTTTGTTCGCGCCGATAAACCTCTAGTTTACGCGATCGCCAATCAGCAATCCAATATTCTTTTACTCCTCTGGTAGAATAAAGTTTAAGTTTGGCTTCCTTATCTCGTCTTAAGTCTTCATTGCTAAAAGACAAAACTTCGACTACTAAATCTGGTGCGCCAGTTAAATGTCCCGCTTCATCCAATGTTAGCGCTAAGGTTTCTTTAGTCGCCCAAACTACATCAGGAATCACATTATCTGATTCTGAAAATAAAACGCCGGGGTTGATTACAGCTTCTCCTAAACCAGTAGACTCCGACCAAACATCAAGCTGTCGGAAAATTCTGCCACAAGTTTGCTGATGTTTAAAGTGAGGTGCCCTGGTCATAAATAATTCTCCATCAACTATCTCGTAGCGTGTCCCTTCATTTTCTGCCAAGAGTTCCACATCATGAATTGTCCAGCGTACTCCTGTATTAAGCATCTGACTCATCGCCTAACTCCTTTAATCTTGCTCTTGTATTTTAATCATAAGATTTAAGTTTAGCTTCCTTATCTAGTTTTTCAAAAAATAAATATATGAGTAAATAGTAAGACTTAAGCAAATTATCTCTTGCGATTTTCGCGCCGCCACTTACACCGCACTAAGCGAATTTCATCAAAAGTGTAGCTTTCACCTAGTTGTTCTTTGATGGGAGTCAGGGAAATGTCACC
Source organism: Nostoc sp. ChiQUE01b (assembly GCF_034531255.1). NCBI lineage: Bacteria > Bacillati > Cyanobacteriota > Cyanophyceae > Nostocales > Nostocaceae > Nostoc > Nostoc sp. ChiQUE01b. The sequence continues at coordinate 24,988 of NZ_JAVRBM010000080.1, forward strand.
GAGTACTTCTAAAACTTGCCAAATTTTTTGTTGATGTTCTATAGGCACTAATTGATTTAAATCAACTGGCTGATTTTTTTCAATAAGTTTTTCTAGATGATTGCTAACTGTTGCCGGACTAAGGTTACGTTTTTGGGCAATTTGAGCAATATTTAAACCTTGCTGATGTAATTGTAATGTCTGCAATTCAGTGTAAGAAGCTGAATTGGGAAATGATACAGAAGTAACAGATTTATTTTGCAAACCTTTTTCTTGGCGGTAGGCGCGAATTTCTGTAATAAACTTTTCGCCATATTGAGCGAGTTTGTGGCTACCTACACCAGAAAGTTTGGCAAATTCAGCTAAGTTTTGGGGTTGCACCTGTACCATCAATTTTAAAGTGGAATCGTGAAAGATGACGTAAGGTGGTACAGATTGCTCATCAGCCAATTGTTTACGTAGCGATCGCAACTTCTGTAATAATATTTCTGCAACTTCTGCTTTTTCACTCCCCTGTTCCCAGGTAATCTTTTGAACTGTGGTTACAGCTACGGAAACTGGGCGTTGTTTTCGCATTACTTGCCAACTTAAGGCATTTAGTTTTAAAACTGAGTAACCATCGCTAGTTTGTTCTATTAACCCCTGATGTAAAAGCGATCGCCCCAACATTCGCCATTCATCTACAGTTCTATCTTTACCAATACCATAAGTAGAAAGTTTATCGTGTTCATACTGGATAATTTTGTCTTTTTTTGCTCCCCGCAACACATCAATTATGTGCAGCATCCCAAATCTTTCTTTGCAACGCGCCACACAAGATAAAAACTTCATAGCTTCAATTGTCCAATCTTGCATAGGTTTGGGATGACTACAATTGTCACAGTTACCACAATTACCCGCAAATCTTTCGCCAAAATAACCTAGTTGAATCGTTCGCCGACAATCAGTACCTTCAGCGTAATCAATCATCTGCCGCAGTTGTTGTTTAGCAATCAACTGTTCTTGAGGATCAGCTTTTTGATCGATACTCCATTCAATTGTTTTAACATCACCAAAACTGAAAAATATTGCACACCGAGATGGTTCTCGGTCTCTCCCGGCTCTCCCCGATTCTTGATAATAACTTTCTATATTTCTAGGTAGATCGAAGTGAACTACCAAACGCACATCAGGTTTATTAATTCCCATTCCAAAGGCGATTGTTGCCACCATCACCCGGACATCATCTCGAATAAATCGCGTTTGATTACTACTACGTTCTTCATCAGTTAATCCGGCATGATAAGGGAGAGCAACAACTTTATCATTTTGGAGTTTAAAAGTGAGTTCATCAACTTTTTTCCGAGTTAAACAATAAATAATTGTTGAACCTTCAGTTTCTCGAATTAGTTCTAATAATTCAGCGTAAGCATATTTAGTTTTAGGACGAACTTCGTAATAAAGATTTTCACGATTAAAACTAGCAAGATGGATGCTAGGTTGTTTTAGCCCTAGTTGTTGAATAATATCACTACGGACGCGATCAGTTGCTGTGGCGGTGAGGGCGACGGTAGGAACATCAGGATAGCGTTTCCGCAGAGATTTTAACTGGCGGTATTCTGGACGAAAATCGTGTCCCCATTCCGAAACGCAGTGTGCTTCATCAATAGCAAAGCTAGAAATGCCGATTTTTTCTTTAACTAAATCGAGAAACGGAAGAAACCTTTCACTGAGGAGACGTTCCGGGGCGACATAGAGTAATTTTACTTTACCGTTGAGGATGGCTTCTTCCCGCGATCGCACTTGGAAAGCATTCAGACTGCTATTGAGAAATGTCGCATTAATATTATTATTTCGCAGTGCTTCTACTTGGTCTTGCATTAAAGCAATTAACGGCGACACCACCACCGTTAGTCCATTTTTTAACAATGCTGGTAGCTGAAAACATAAAGATTTCCCCCCGCCAGTCGGCATCACAACCATTAAATCTCGATTTTGCAGCGCATCTTCAATAATTTGCCGTTGTCCGGGACGGAATTGATCGTAACCGAAGTGATATTTCAGCGCTTGTTCGAGATGGGGATACTGAAGCATAGCGATCGCTTTTTCCGGGCCGTTCTGCGTGGGTAGTTATTGAAGATATCAAGATTTTAACTTACATCTTCCGCAGCTTTGGTCAGGTCTGCGTTTGTGTTGGCGATGTCTACGACGGGCTACGCCGCCTACGCACGCTGATCAAACATCATAATATGATGCGATGTCTACGACGGGCTACGCCTACGCACTAAATCAATTATCATACATGAGCAAGCGCTTGACTTTCAAGACAGTCCCTACAAAATTGGCGATCGCCCTATTCCCCAGGCGTTCGGCTCAATCAATGCTATCATTAGCACAAATATTCTCACTTTCGGGATGCACGTAATCAGCAAAGTGAAATTGCGGGAATTCTGGGTTCAACACGTTGATTCTGAAGATGCTCTTAATGATTGGTACAAGTTTGCATCTATAGCCAATTGGTCTAATTTGGTGGATGTTCAGAAAAGATATCCAAAGGCAGAAGCGGTTGGTAACTTTACAGTGTTTAACATCAAAGGTAATAATTATCGTTTGATAGTAGACATTAAATATTCTAGCCAGACAATTTTTATTAAATACGTTCTTACCCATCCTGAATACGATAAGGAAAGGTGGAAAGATGACCCCTACTTCTAGTCAAAAAACTTATACTGACTTACTGATTCACTATCAGCCTAAGCCAATTAAAACAGAACAGGAGTATAACAGAGCCTTAACAGCAGTAGAGGGGATGATGTCTGGTGAGTTGACAGAAGCTGAAACTGCGCTTTTTGAGTTGTTGGTTCTTCTAATTGAAAATTACGAGTCACGTCATTATTCGATGGGTGAATCAAAACCTGTTGCTACTTTGGAATCTCTCATGCATGAGTTTGATGTACAGCCAACTTCTTTATTAGGGGTTTTTGGTACTATTGAGATTGTTAGGGAAGTGATTAATGGTCAACGGAAAGTTAGCCAATCTCAAGCTGAGTCCCTAGCTCAATTTTTCAATGACCATTATTCTGGGCTTTCCCTAACGGCTGTTGACTTTGGACAGTAAGAAAATTGAAGATTAAACAGTCACTATAAGATTGGCGATGTCTACGACGGGCTACGCCTACGCGCTTCCCAAAATCGGGCGATCGGCCTAAACTACATTCTCGGCATCAGCTGCTAATACTTGGTCAACGGTTAAAGTTAAGTCTGGAAAAATTTGACAAGGAATTGTTTCTCCTTCAAGATACTCAGAGCGTTGATATTCACCATTTTCTAGGGTCAGGACGATCGCCTTTTTTCCTTTTCCTCGCAGACAATACTTAGCAGGAATTTGACCTCGGTAGTCGATAATCCAATATTCAGGTACTCCCAAGGCAAGATATTCTTCTTGCTTGTCTACGAGGTCAGTTGACCAGTTGAATGAGGCAATTTCAACAATCATGAATGGCTGAGTTTGGATACCCGTCCTCGGTTGATCGTCGGGGTAAAACTGGGGGCGTTGGATAATCGCAATATCGGGTCGTCGGCTTTGTGTCTCGTTAATTTGTAATGCGTTTCGCTTCCGAACTGAGTATTTCAGTTTACGCTTGCGGTAGGCAAGTTCAAACATGAAGGACAGAAATTCAAGAATTTCTTCATGCAGTTCGCTGGGTTCTGGCATTAACACCAGCCTTCCAGCAACCAACTCATACTCATTAAGTTCATTACCTTCGGCGAAATCAAGGAATTGATTAAAGGTTAGTGGTTTAGGGGTTGCGATCATGGCGATCGCTGCTGATTGATTAGCATTTGGCTTCTCATAACCTTTTGATCTTCAAGTTTATATCTATTTGCCATTAAGTTTAAGTTTTTTAATGACTATTACGATCAACTTCCCTAGCAGTTCTTGACTTTGGACAGTGAGAAAATTGAAGAGGTGTAGTAAGATCGGTGCATTTTAGCTGTGATTCTAAAGCATCAATCTTTCGTAAAAGCGATACTCCCCACAGTATAGAAATCACCAACTTGATAGTCATGCCCACGAGCAAAAGTGTCACTATCGTAGCATTTTTCTTTTGTTGAGCCAGCCTTTTTTGTTGCTCTGCAAGTCGTGCTTCGACTTCTTGAGCACGTTCAGCCTCTAATGCTTGCTGTACTTCTCGCCGATCTAATTCTTCACTAGCAGCTAAAAACCGATAATCTAAGTTGCTCAAGCTTTTACCATTTGCCCACGTTTGAGCATCCATCAAAGCTTGTCCACGCAATAGGCGAGATTTATCTTTTTCTTCTGAGACCACCCATGCATTAAAGTTTTCGTAGTAGGGGCGCAAGTCAGCTAATTTTTTTCTAACCCATTCTAAATTAAAAACTTCTTGATAAATTCGGTTTTTTACTTGGAGATAACTTTGTTTTTTGATTACCAAGCCAGACAGCAACAGTTCTACCTGTTCTCGACTATCATCGGCTGGTACTTTCATTCCTTGGAGGATTTGTTGATAAATTCCTAGTAATCTGGCAGCAAATTTTGCATTTCTGAGGATGCGATCGCGAATAGTTCGCAAATGCTCAGGCTCATCTTGTGATTCCCATTTCTCGATGATGTGCGATCGCACCACATTTTCTATCCAAAATTCTTCTGTACCAGGGGGAATTTTCAGCTTTCTACCCATATCATCTTGAGATAAACTCACAAGTAGCCGACACAGCTTTTGAGTAATAAATGGTTGCCCATCTGTCCAAGCTAATATTTCTTTCAAAACTTTCTGAGGATGATTGTCTTTAATATCTAGTCCCAAAGAAAGTGGTTGAGCTTCTTCAAAGCTAAAACCATTTACTTGGATGGTTTTACCAAGATTAAAGGGGGTAGTATTATTTCGATATATAATTAAATCAGAAGGTGTAGCAACTCCAAAAACTGCAAATGTAATCCGATGATACTCTGGATTAATTGCTCGTTGGTTATAACAAAACCGAATCAAGCTAAAAAAGTCATCAACAGAAAAATCGAGGTTGAGTATACTATCAACTTCATCAATAAAAATAAATAGTCTTTCGTTAGGAAACTGAGCTAATAAAACTTCCGAAATAAACCGACTGATTTTCTGTACCAAAGAAAGATCGCTTTGTTCTTGCCACCAGGTTTTTAAATTGACTTTTCCTAACAGTTTAAAACCCAACCATAAGTCCCCAACAACTCCTTTATACCACTGTTCTGGAGTTATATTTTCACAACCAATATTAGTCATATCAACAGTGGCACATTTAAAGCCCTCTTTTTGCAAGCGGTGCTTTGTTTTTACCATAAGTGAAGATTTACCCATTTGCCTACAGCTTAGGATGTAGCAAAATTCACCCTGTTTCAAAGCTTCGTAAAGTTCCACATCCGCTTTACGCTCAACATAGCTAGGAGCGTCACTAGTGAGAGTACCACCAACTTGGTATCGATAATTTTTCATTTTATTGATCTTTAATTTTCAATTACTTCTATATTTATTTCAATCAATAAATTTGTATTGTGACAGTTGATAAAATTCCTTTAAGCTCGATGAGTAATTAGGCTCGTAGTAATAACTTTAGTGCTTACTATGAACACTCAAAACTAGCTGGAAAATTCATTAGAAGCATTAGCACTATTTTGCTTTCCCAACTGTTGACTAAAATAAAGACGATATAACTCACACATGGCACTAGCTTGATTACCGTTTAGTTGAACTAAACCCATACTTTCTAGTTTGTAAGCAGCGATCGCGTCTAACTCTACTTTTTGATCTGTTGCAATTACCTGTTTCATAGCTGACATTAATTCTGGTTCTGCTTGCAGTAGTGTCAACAGTTCTCGTAAATACTGACCGTAAATTCCTACTGGTGTAGATGCGGTTTCTAATAACACCTCCAGCGTCATTTCTCCCTGACATAGATGATAAAATGCAAGGCTTACCAGATAGGGATGTCCTCCTACCATCGCTTGTAGGGGTGCAAGGTATTTTGTCCCTTCCGAGTCTCCTGCCCAATCTAATCCGTAACGTAATGCTAAATTCTGTACCTCCTTAAGGGTAAATGGTGGCAATGTAATTGTTATCCCTACATTGAAAGGCGATTGGTTGAGTTTAAGCTGAATATAAATTTCTGTTGTGTGAACCACTACCATCCGCAGTTTTTGCCAAATCTGATCTTGCTTTGCTTGTTCATGCCAAAATCGCAGCATTGGCAGAAAGTCTTGCGCAATATTGGGATGTTCAAAAATCCGATGGACTTCATTCAAAGCCAAAACTAAAGGACTATCATTAATGTATTGCAACAGATATGCTTCAAAATAAATTTTGCAGCTTACCTTGCTGCCCATTTCCATATCCCAAAAATCATCTAGACAAGAAAGGAGATTTAACTGCCTACTAACATTTACACAAAACCAACGCAAAAATTTGTCCAGGGAAGCAAAAACGTCTTGGTCAGCTTCTTGAAAGTCCAAATAGACAATTTGATAATCTTGCTCTCTAGCATAAGCAATCATCCGATTGAGCAGGGAACTTTTTCCCATCTTTTTAGGTGCTTTGAGCCTGATTAAGCAACCAGGGTGTAAAATCTCATTACAAACAAGTTCTTCTAGGGAAGGGCGATTGATGTAAAGAGGAGAACCTAATGCTACAGGGCCGCTAGGAAATTCTATCTTGCTTCCTGAAAAAAAGTCTGGAAAAACCATTTCTAAGCTAGATTTTTCATTGAACTTTTGTTGGATCTGATTTTCCTGAGCGTCTGCATCTATCTCGTCTTGCAAGTGTTTATTTAAAGCTAAATGCAGATTTTTTTTTGTTATTCTTTTTCCAAGTGCTATAGAAAGGTCTTGCCACAACTCAGAACCAACTTCCTTGATGTAATTGTTGCCGTAGCCTGATGCCTCTGCCATTTCACCGTAAGTTTTGCCCAACCACGATTGATAGAGCACAAACCACTGAATTGAATCGAGAGGCTTGTCTTGAAGAATTTTTTTTACAAATTGTAGAAGCTTATCCACAGCGTATAAATTGTTAAACAGCTAGACAATTTACTTATACTTTTCAGTCTAGTAATAATATATATCTAAAAAAATACTTGAAAACAGAAAAAGTCAAGATTGCATTTATGCAATTTTAAACTTTATCAGTACTCAAAAAATATAATTATATTTTTTTGAAGATTTTTTGTATAGAGGTTAAGTAGGTAAGCACGATAAAAACAATATATATTTAGTTTTGTCAAAACCGTGAAATAACGATTTTATAAAGTATGTGCTGTATTTACATTTCGTAACATACTTGGGAATTTTCTCGCCCACTTACTTAGTTCAGCCTAAAATACAGCCTTGAAAAACCTGGTGATAATGATGGCTCACTGGTATGAGATCCTAGAGACAGTCAATGAACGCTCAACAGAATGGAACAACATCAGAAGCCAACAGTTGTAATTACGGGTGCCTCTTCGGGGGTGGGTTTATATGCTGCAAAAGCTCTTGCTGATAAAGGATGGTATGTGGTACTGGCATGTCGGGATTTAGCAAAGGCACAAAAAGCTGCTCAAGCTGTGGAAATCCCCTACAACAGTTATACCAGCATACATATTGACCTTGGCTCCTTGGAAAGTGTTCGACAGTTTGTGAAGAACTTTCGAGCCAGTGGAAAGTCTTTAGACGCTTTGGTGTGCAACGCTGCAATTTATATGCCCTTAATCAAGGAGCCGTTACGCAGTCCAGAAGGTTACGAGTTAACTGTCACCACGAATCATCTGGGTCATTTCTTATTGTGCAACCTGATGCTAGAGGATCTGAAGAAGTCATCTTTAGAGCCACGGCTGGTAATTTTAGGAACAGTCACGCACAATCCAGACGAACTGGGTGGGAAGATTCCACCACGTCCCGACTTGGGCGATTTGCAAGGCTTTGCAGAAGGGTTTAAAGAGCCAATATCGATGATTGATGGCAAGAAATTTGAACCAGTCAAAGCTTACAAAGACAGCAAAGTTTGCAATGTGCTGACTATGCGGGAACTGCATGAGCGCTATCACGAGTCAACCGGTATCGTCTTCAATTCTCTCTATCCGGGATGTGTTGCAGAAACGCCGCTATTTAGAAACCACTATCCCCTGTTTCAGAAAATCTTCCCATTATTCCAGAAGTATATTACTGGGGGATATGTGTCTCAAGAGTTGGCGGGAGAACGGGTTGCTGCTGTGGTTGCCGATCTTGAGTATAATCAATCCGGTGTTTATTGGAGTTGGGGAAATCGCCAGAAGAAAGATGGTAAGTCTTTTGTGCAAAAAGTCTCTCCTCAAGCTCGTGATGACGAAAAAGGCGATCGCCTGTGGGAACTAAGCGCCAAGTTGGTTGGACTTGCCTGATGATATAGGACTTGGCGTTACCCTTGTGCATGATTCATCGATTCATTTTTTTGAATTAATTTAGCATTATGTGCAGGTAAGTGATGGTTGAGGTGATTATTACGTCACCTCTGACTTTAGTAAAGTTGTAGACAAAGAAAATGATATGGCGCTTAACGATTTCAGAGCAGAAGTCACAAATGATGAGTTTTTACCTCAGTAAGCACTGAATCGTTCTGTATGTGCTGTTTCATTCTAAAGTTATACCTCTCCATTCCCTACCTCCTTGACTTATACATGGGAAATATGTATGATTGCGATCGCACAGAAGGGGAGTAGCTGCTGGCAAAAAATCTAAAAGCCAGTACATCTGAATCAACATACTGGCGATGAGCCTGGTTCAGGTGGCAAGTAATCAATATTTGAAAGCGAGACCTTCACTAAGTTCACACGGAAAAGTGTAAACTTGGTGAGGTTTTTTGGCTCTCATCAAGCTTTACATCGGTAAACGATTCTTCAGGAGCTTGAGAGAGTGTTAACAGCTTTTACCGCAGGTTTATTACTAATTACAGTTTCAGAACTAGGCGATAAAACTTTTTTTATTGCTGTAATATTGGCAATGCACCACTCGCGGCGGCTGGTATTTATAGGTGTTACAGCTGCTTTAGCCGCGATGACAATCCTTTCGGTGCTATTTGGACAAGCGGTATCTTTGTTACCAAAAGTTTATATTCATTACGCCGAAATAGCTTTATTTATTGCCTTCGGTATCAAACTGTTATGTGACGCTAGTAAGATGTCTGCTGCTGCTTGTGATACAGAAGTTGTGGCAGAAGCCGAAGCTGCGGTGAAACAAGCAGATTTGCAGTTACCAAAGCAAAAGACTGAGTTGGCAATTGTCGTAGAAGCCTTTGTGTTGACATTTATGGCAGAGTGGGGCGATCGCACTCAAATTGCTACCATTGCCCTAGCAGCAGGCAATGACCCCATTGGAGTGACAATAGGTGCAATTTTAGGACATGCTATTTGTGCTGCGATCGCAGTTATCGGCGGCAAAATGATTGCCGGACGCATTTCTGAGCGTCAACTCACCCTGATTGGCGGATGCCTGTTTTTAGTCTTTGGTGTCGTTGCTGCCATTGAAGGAGCGTGAGGGGAATGAGGGGGATGAGGAAGAATTATAATTGTTTACTTACTCCCTCATCTCCCCCATCTCCCCCATCTCCCCCTGCTCCCTCATCTCCTTGCTCCCCATTACTTAGGAGTATTTCCCAATGAAGGCGCGGGAGATACAGCAGGATTAGGCGTGGGGGAAGCCGTTGCTGCCTTTTTAATTCCGTCTTTGTACTGAGCAGGTGCTAAAGCTACGGCACTATCAAATAAAGATTTTGCATCTGCGTTTTTGCCCTGTTGTTTCAGGAGCATCGCTTTTGCCACGACGGGGCGAAAATCTTTGGGATCTTTCTTTATTGCCTGGTCATAAACAGAGCTAGCTTGAGCGTAACGTTTCTGGGAAGCATGGACAGAACCTAATAGCACCTGCACGGCTACTATATCTACACTTCCAGGCTGAATTGTATTTGCTTGGGCTGCGTTAGAGAGGGTTTCTTGCAACAAACCAATGGCTGCTTCGGGGCGTTGCTGATTGATCAATAGAGCCACCATTCCTCGCAAAGCATTCAAATCGCCTGGTTTAGTGGACAAAATCGAGCGATAAGCTTGAGCGGCTCCTTCGCGATCGCCAATTTGCTGTTTGGCTTGAGCTAGTAACACTGAATATTCCGACTGTTCGGGATTCAGCTTTGCTAACTTTTCTAGAGGTTCAATAACAACTTGGATATCAGCTGGTTTAACCTCGCTTTTATCTTTTTGACTTAGTAATTGCAGTCGCGCCTGTAATAGGCCCTTAAGCGCAGTCTGATTTTCTGGTTCCCTTTGCAAAACTTGTTCATAACCCCGTACTTCGTCTTCCAGTTTTGATTTTTGGTCAGTGGAGGGCAAATTACCTCTGGTGCTAGCGGTATTCTGACTTGAGGGTGGCGTATTATTAAATGCTTCAATTATGGGAATCACCGAAACACCCACAAAAGCAAGAATTGCCACTGCTAAGACGACTTGAACTATCCAACGATTGCGCGGTTGAGACACAGTTTTGTCTTTCTCCTGAATTCTAATGACATTATCATTTACACAAATCGTAAAGTTAAAAATTTCCAAAACTTTGCGGAATACCGCCAATTACCTGTGAATTTTATAACAATTAACTATCCACACTGCTAAAGTAAGTGATGACTTTAGGAGGAGCCGTCAGAATTGTAGCTATGATATGCTTCCGAAACTAGTGTCTAGAGCGCTAGATTAGACTTTTAGTGTTTACACACTAAATTTAGCGCCTTTAGGATTGTGTAGAGTACTCTAGTGTGACTTTGTGAGAAGTAAATATACTTTTATCAGCCGCACAAACGTTCTTACCAGCTGCCTTTGTAAAATCCCATAATGGGATGTGTCTGTGCCGCAAGGAGTTTTTATGAATTCCGACCTGATGCCGTTGCCTGAATCTTCCAATTCTTCTGCCTCTAACCAAGGCCCAACTAACGTAGAGGCAGCCACTAATGTTCATATAGCAGCCCAGTCCTCTAAAAAAGTTGACAATTTGCCTGTCAACACCAGCGAGACTGACTCAAATGGGAACTTGATTAATCGCCAGCAACCGATTCCACCTCCCAGTGAACCGATGCAGTATCGAGCGATCGGGTTAGTCCGAGGTCGCTATCATGCTAGTAGCGAACAATTTACTCAAGGTATGCTGCTGACCGCAGATGGTGTAGAACTCAATGCCGTCCTCCTAGGCCGGATTATGAGCTTAGTCAAGAATCATCTAGACTTAGAAAAAGAACACTTGTGGGTAGTATATCCACGTACCAGACAAGAAAATGATACCTTGCACATCCAAATCGTCGGAGTTTGGGAGCCAGAAAATCTCGCTAAAAACTCAACAGATGAGGACGAATCGGATTTTGAGTTGCAAGAGTTACAGACAATCGATGATGGCTTATCCGAGAACTCTGAACTAAGTACAACTGCCCCCAGACCTTCATCAGAAGTTGCAGATGGTGGTTTTTCTGTTCGTGGTGAAGTAGTATACCAATCTTTTGATGCTAAAAGCTTGGTAGTCAAAATTAGGCAGGCTCCACGCAAATCAACTGACAAACCCAAATATTTTAAGTTGAAATTAAGGGGTGTACTAACTACCAAAGCAGTGGGTAAATTCTGGGACTTCCAAGCCAAGCGGGAAGCAGACGTTTTAGTAGTAGAAAAAGCCGAGGCGATCGCTGATTTGCCCAAAAAACGCAAACCACCATTTAAAGGTGGGCCTCGTGCTGGCGGTGGAGGTGGTGCTGGTGGTAGAAAACCATTCCCCCCCAGACGCGCTGGCGAAACTCCCCGCCCCATCAAGAAAACAAGTACAGGCGGCGACCCCTCAGTCGTGTCAAAACCTATACCAAGAACGCCCGTTCCTAAACCCATCAAGCGACCGAAACCGACTCAAGAATAAGGTATGGGGAGCAGGGGGAGCAGGGGGAGTAAGTAAACAATTATTATTCTCCCTCATCCCCTTAAAAATCCGTCCGACGGTCTTGGGGTAGAAAAGATCGCTCCATCGGAATTGGAGAAACTGGTTCTGTAAGGGTAAACGTACCTGCTTCGATCCACTTTTTCAACTCTAGGGCGACTTGCCTAGAAAAAAACAAACTCGCTAAAGGGGCAGAGCGTACTGCTTTGCCCTCTATGGTGATCCACCCAGATTTTAGTTGGGCGTAACTCACTAAACCAAAGGTGGGACGGACGCGCCGGGGAATAGAAAAATCTACTATTGGGGCTACTAAGTCTTGATCTTGGACAGCACAGTGTTCAATTACTTGTTCATTTAATACAGGTAGTGGTACACCAACCCCTAACATTAATGAGGGGCCATAACTTTTGAAGTAACACCCCCGCACCCAATGAGCATCCATTTGCTTGGCATCACCAATTAAAGCTAAGGTGGCAGAAGGCCCAATCGGTGTACGATTAGCTAAACGCTTTTGTAAGGGGAAGTGCTGAGTGCCTTCCCAAGCGACATATCCAACACCACCGCCTAAAAAAATTCGAGTACCTATACCAACAAGTTGCAAATCGGGGTCGTTGAGTAAAGGTGAAATAGCGCCGGGGTTAGAATAAACAGCATTCCCCAAACGTGGTTGTAAAGGGCCGAGATAGGTGAAGAGGGGGCGATCGCCACCATTTACACCAATAATAAAATTTTGATAAAGATTGCGCGGATTGAATAAATAAAACTGATTAATTGTGTCACTGGTAATTGTAGTTTCAAAATTTGCTCTGGGGTAACAATCTGTTACTTGTCCTTGTGCTTTCACGTGTATAGATTTACCAGCGATCAAATCTTCGATTACATGACCCCCACCACGTTCTCGCACTTCTTCCCCATCTGTCGTGTCTACAGCACAACTCGCACCCAAATATAAATCTACTGCACCAAAACCAGAGTATGCTGGCACGCCATCAAACCAACAACGGCGAATTTTTATCGGGGGATCAGTATGTCCCAGATTGATAATTGCACCACTTGATTCCATCGGCTCAAAAGTACCAGTGGTAATTACATCAACTTCTTTAGCAGCTTTAGTAACACCGATTTCTACAACTCGTGCTTTTAATTCTTCAGTTGTCAACACTACCGCACGTTGGCGCTTAATTTTCTCGTTAATTTCTGCAATTGTTCGCATCTTATCAGTGCTTACGCTTCCTGGTGAATGGGGAATGGGGAATGGGGAGTAGGGAGTAGGGAAAATAAATTTTCACTCCAGCACCCAATTATCCCAATCACTTCAACATTTGCAAGACTTCATATAACTTCGAGTGACTAATTTTATTTTTTCAAGATATCATCATCAATCGAGGGATTCTCATTTATATCTGGATTTTCTGCCGTCCAACTATCATCTGTTCCAGGAGATTTAGAAACTATCACAAACTCAGTCTCTTTTCTATTGTTATTTCCCCATTCATCCAAAACATCTTTAATTAACACTTCTTGCAACCAAATTTTAGCGACAACAGTTAGAGGTAACGCTAGAAATAATCCTAAAAAGCCAAAGAAAGTTACGAAAAATAGCTGGGCAATTAAGGTTATGGCTGGCAGCAATGATACTTGATGCGCCATGACAACGGGTGTGATGAAATTACTCTCAGCCTGTTGAATGAAAAAGTAGAGAATCAAAACAGCGATCGCTTTCCAAGGTTCATCTAAGAAGGCGATCGCCATTGCTGGGATTACACTCATTGTTGGCCCCAAATTGGGAATCAAGTTAAAAAATCCCGCTAAAACCGCTAAAGCAAGTGCGGCCTTGACATGCAAAATTGATAAGCCAATCAGACTCATCAGACCCACTACACAGATGGCAATGAAAGCGCCTGTAATCCATCCCTCCAAAGAGACTTCACATTTATCTAAAATCCCATCTACCCGCCGCCGATAAAATGAGGGGAAAAGCCGCACAAATACTTTGCGGTAAGCCACGGGGTCGGCTAACATCATTCCTGTTAAAACCAACACTAACAAAATCTTGAGGACAACTTCCAAAGAGCCAGATACAAAGGCGAAGGAGTTTCCCAGTAGCCGATTGACGAAGGGCTGTACTTGTTGAATCAGGCTATTGATATCTGGGACGTAAGGAATTAACTGGTCAGGAATACGAGTTCTCAGGGCATCAAGCCAACTATTAAAGCGTCCAAACCCTTTAGGAACTTGATAGGTTAGTTCTTGAAACTGCTGGGCAAATGGCGGCACAATTAGCCAGAAAAAACCCACGATACCCGCGAGAAAGATAGCTACTGCTAGGAGGACGGCGAAGCTGCGCCTCATCCCAAACCGTTGAAAGCGTTTCGCTAGCCGATTTAAGGTGGTGGCTAACACAACTGCGGCAAACATTAGCAAAAGCACTTCCCGAATTTGCCAGAGGATGTATAAACAAAGAAGTATGGCGATTAAGCCGATCCATTGACCGAGGTTCACAGGCTAACTCCCAACGGTTGGCGAGATGCAATTTTCTTGTAATTAAGCTAGGTTAGCTGATTTTAGGAACTTGTGCGCAAATGGTTTGAGTTAATTTTGTTTCTGTGCTTGAAATCGCCACAGGAGAGCGATCGCTACGATCACCATCGGCAACAATACTATAATCAGCGCGTTGGTTGCTGTCGCCGGAATTGGTAGACTTGGCCCTGCATACTTAATCAATACTGATAACAAAGCCGAGAGTAAAAGTAGTTTTAGAATTAATCCTAGTTGATTTTCCATAAAAGTATGGCAATACAAATTTTTGTGGTACGCACAAATTTGCGCTGTACCGTCTAGTTTCTACAATAAACCCACAGATACAATCCTTGTAGATTCACAAAAATATAATTTTGAGTACCTGTCAGAAGCGAAGGATGTGAGGCGCGATCGCTAATGAACTTTGTGAGTGCTGCCTGAACCACAGACAGCACATTATACACTATTAAAGCTATACAAAAAGTAATCAAAGCAGCCTTTGAGTCATTTAAACTAAGCACAAAGAAATGCAGAGTTTTACAAAGAAGGCAGGAGGCAGAGGGCAGGAGGCAGAAGGAAATAAGTATTAATAAAAACTGTCAATTCTTGGTTATTGCCCAGTTTCAAAAAGGAATTGTATCGATAGCGCCGGCGGCAAGCGAGTCTTCTCCCAAGGGGAGACGCCAAGGGCGAACGAGCGTCGCGGAAAGTGCCACGAGATACAAAGCGTCCAAGATCCAATCCCACATTTGAAAACGTGGGTTCCTCCAGCATAGCTGCCTCCTATCTCCTGCCTCCTGAACAAACTTTATTTGCTCCGAACTGGCTCAATTTTATATTTAGCTTTGATCAACTCAGGCAATTCCATCAGAAATTTTTTCACTCTAGCTTGAATATATTTAGGATTTTTAGGTACACGTTTAGCTATATACCTTAAGAAAGCAATCTGATAACCAAACTTATATTGAATTGCAGAAAATATATTAGATTTGACCTGGTTGGCTGAACCTTTGTCTAGGTTTTTTAACTTTGATACTTCACGATGATATACGGGATGCTCTCCCCAAACGCAGGCAAAGTGTACAAGAGCAGGAGACACCACTTGATTGTATTTTTGAAAAGTAGATTTACCTGCGATCGCATCTATATTAAAAGAACCACGAAGACCGATTGGTGTTCGCATCATCTGACCATTATCTTCAAACATACTTTGATTGTGTAGCATCATCGCTAGGGCAAAAATACGTTCATCATTAGGGCCATCACCACGAAATTCACTAATGCCTAGCTTTCTCCAATCTCTTGAAAATTCTAGTGCTGTTTCAAAAAATGCCTTAGCAGTATCATTTTTTTCAAAATAATAGAGACCTCCATTAAATCTAGGTAGTTTTGTCAGATTAAATCGTTTGAGTGTGTCATCTACATCAATAAACTTATCTTTATCACCTGCTTGAAGATATACATTACCTGCCACACTAAAACTTCTACCTTTAAAATCATCAAAAATAAAGTTAATATCCCTTACTGCTATGCAATCACTATCAATACAAAGTGTATATTCAAATGGAGAATAATCATAGACATGAAGCTTTTGTTTGACGTTAGAACCATATTGGTGTTTAAAGGTTATAACATAATCATAAAGTTCGAGTAACTCTCGATCATTTGGATTGTCAGTAACAATAGCACGTGGAACATTTGGTGAATGAAGACGTAGAGAACGTGCTAAGGACTTTGCCATTTCGAGATAATAAGATGCTCCGTAAGCATAGGTGATAATGCCACGTTGTAAAATAAACATTATTTTTATTCCTTAACAGTATTTAAGCTTTAGTTGTCTAGCTGATTTCTAACTTCTACGCCAAAGGGTAGATATCTAATAATATCAAACAAGCTTAAAATCTATATAAAGTCTCCGTAAAGTCTAGTCTAATTTTTATTGAAATCTGTTTAAACCGACCTAGTTAGTTACCTTTATAAAAATGAATATGTACAGCAAGAAACAACTAATAAACAACACAGATATCAGATTTTATATTCATCCAACCCTAAAATTAAATGTAGAAAATAGATTTCTATTACATTTATTAACTTGATATTGAAATCATTGCCAGAAACTAGCGCGATCGCTGGTAGTATACTTACTGTTAGTCTGGCTTTGCTGGTAAACACAAAGCAGTAGGGTGCGTTACGGCGTTAAGCCTAACGCACCCTTTAGTTGAGACAATTTTTACTATCTTGAAAGTATTCTTTGCTAATTGTGTCAGTAGGGAAATAATGGTTGTTTTCAACAACTACGGTATTATCGTTCTGGGCTAAAACTGTGCGACTTTAAATTGCTTTTGGCATAATAAATAATTTTGTGATTAAAGTTTACATATATATTTTGAAATTTCCCCAGCTGTAAGCACCCGACGACTAAAAGTCGCTAAAGCATCTGTCTTAACATGAGTTAGGCAAACAACCCTGGCTGATTTGCCAAATCAGTGAAACTACCTTGCTGTACTATTTTGCCAGCTTGAAGTACATAAATTCGGTCAGCGTTGTGGATGGTAGTAAGGCGATGAGCGATTGACCTGAAAAGTCAGAATCCAGCAACTTTACAGAACGCTTTTTTACGTCAAACTCAACCAGCCAAAAACTTGTTCAACAGTCAATTCCAATTCGATACCTTCAAGAATGGGTAATTTATCAGCACCTTCGTATAATTCCAATCGCTGTCCAGGAAAAATCCCCAGCAGACTTTCGTCTTCTGGATTAATTAACCAGCCTAGTTCAGTACCATTGTGTGAACAATGCAATAATTTACTCAATACTTTTTTAACCTTTGCTCTGGGGAAAGAATTTCAATTGCCCAGTCGGGATGAATTTCAAAGCGATTAACAATTCTGCCAGATAGAGTTTTAAGAATTCTATCCCAGCGAAACACAGAGACATCAGGGACGATAGAAGCATCGCCAAAAGTGCAGCGTAATTTGGGCAAAGTGTAAGCAATTTTTTGGCTTCTAGCTATCCCGTTAATTGTTTCGCAAAGAGTAGTTTGGAGTAAGCTAAGTAAGTCGACGCGAAAAAACTAAACTATGTAAAGATAAATAAATACGGAGAA
>NZ_JAVRBM010000081.1:0-42035 GCF_034531255.1 Nostoc sp. ChiQUE01b
TATTGAATTCGGGCGGTCGTTTATTGAATTCGGGCGGTCGTTTATTGAATTCGGGTGGTCGTTTATTGAATTTAAGCAGTGGTTAGGGTGGGGTAAAACCCAAATTCTTGAGCCACTTCAGACTTGTGTATACACCGTAGCCTTAATAAGGGGGGAATAAGAGTCTTAAAGTCCCCCAATTTATCGGGGAGCCACTGCGTTGGGCGGCTCTGCCGACTTGAAGCACGTGGCGTGGATTTAGGGGGATCTCCAAGGGTTAGGTGTATATAAAAAACTTTTCAACCCAATCCCTAATCCCCATTACCCCTTATCCCCAGAGGGGGCCCCACCTTCCCCAGTCCCTTTTACACATCCTCTAAGAAATTGGTTCAAAAACCATTTGCGGAATCAACACTTCGTCTTGTAATTGTCCAATACCTAAAAAGCGAGTCTCTTCTTGATAAACTCGCACTATCCCAGTCACATCAGAATTTAGAGGAACTCGCTGACCTTGACACCATTTTTGAGCAGATGTTGCTGGTAAAGTCACAGATGACAAATGTTGTAAGGCTGTATCAGGGGCAAGAGGTTGAAATATCCCGCCTTGCAGCTTAGTTTCTAAGTCGGTGAAAGTGAGACTATCTGTTAAATCGAAACCACTGCTTTGAGTGCGGATCAAAGCCGCAAGAGTGCCACCAGTTTTTAAGATTGCACCTAAGTCACGAGCGATCGCTCTAATATATGTACCACCACCACAGGCGATCGCTACATCCAATTCGGGAAAATCTCCTTCTCTCCAGTCCAAAATATCTATCTGAAAAACTTCCACTGTTCGCACTGGAACTTCCACCGTTTTACCTTGGCGTGCTAAGTCGTAGAGGCGTTTACCATCCACTTGGATTGCACTGTAACTAGGTGGTATTTGCTCAATCTTGCCTTCAAATTGTGCCAGTGCAGGTTTCACCTCTGCTAAACTCAATCCAGCACAAGGTTGAGAAGTGATGATTTCACCTTGTAAATCATCGGTTGTAGTCCGCACACCCAGCCGAATGGTGGCAATGTACGCTTTGTTTTCTGGCAGATATTGCAATAATCTTGTAGCTTTCCCAAGGGCGATCGGTAAAACTCCTGTAGCAGCCGGATCTAAGGTTCCTGCGTGTCCTACACGTTTGAGGCGCAACAATTTTCGCACCCGCGCCACGCAATCGTGAGAAGTCCAGTCAAATGGTTTGTTTAAGTTGAGAAAACCTTGAAATAACACAAAATCATTAGTTAAGTAGGTCGGTGCAATTAAAGATAACTGGCGATCGCGTAGCGTCTTTGACAGGAGAGGGGTGTCATTTGTCATTTGTCATTTGTCATTTGTCATTGGTCATTTGTCATTTGTCATTTGTCATTTGTCATCTGTCATCTGTCATTTGTCATCTGTCATCTGTCATTTGTAATTCTCCTCTGCTCCCCTGCTCCCTGCACCCCTGCTTATTTACCCCTCTTTTGTCACTCTCCGAAAACATTTACCATTTCTGAATTCTAGAGCTTTTGTATAGCAAGCGTAGGCGTAGCCCGCCGCAGGCATCGCGCGATTCTTTTCTAATAACAAATACAAGACCCATTTTTTCCTAATAATATAGCTTGTATTGATTGCCTCATGAGGCTTAAGCGCGATCGCCCTCCCGGAAAGTGACAGAAGAGGGGTATATATCCTTTAGGGGGGCTGCTATTTGTTGTAGAAACATGATAAAGAGTTTATGTTACTAAAATTTGGCATGAAGTTGGCAAAATATATATAGATTGTAATTATTTCTGCTTAAGGCTTTCTTGCTGAACGGATCTGCAAGATTCTTTGGTCGGGCGTTACCTGACTATTACGGTAAATGAGGTTAAGGTAGTGTCGCTAAAGAGCTTTTTGTGACCAATGGAAATATGAAGGCACTGGTGCAAATACGCTCGGCAGATGTCGAAGAAACCGTTGATCGCACGCACTTCTCACTGGGTACTACCAAAACAGTAAAAGGAAAATAATGTCAGCATTTCAGTTTCTTTTGCTCGAAGCCAATTTAACCGATGCAGAAGTCGTGCAAGCCACGCTGAGAGAGGGCGGGATTGACTGTGAACTACTGCGGGTAGAGACTCGCGCTGATTTTATTAGAACACTGGAAACCGACGAAATCAACCTGATTTTAGCAGACTATGCCTTGTCTAGTTTTGATGAGATTGCGGCACTAACGATCGCCTGTCGCCTACGTCCTGATACGCCGTTTATTTTCATCTCTGGCAGTTTGGGCGAAGAATTGGCGATTGAAGCGATCAAACAGGGCGCGACAGATTATGTACTGAAGCAGCGGTTAGGGCGGTTAGTGCCATCGGTACAACGGGCATTGCAGGAAGTACCGGAACTTGACAAAGACACGATTGATCGCAAACAAGCTTTATCAGCTATCGAGTCAGACCTGAAAGATACGCAACTACTGCACGAACTGAGCGCGAGGCTTGTAACCGAGGGCGACATTCAGACGCTTTACCAGGAGATTATAGCTGCTGCGATCGCTCTGACGCGGGCGGATGCCGGAACAGTACAAATTCTCGACGAAGCGACGCAAGAATTGTTGCTGCTTGCCACGCAGGGCTTTGAGCGGAATATGACCGAGTATTTCTACCGCGTGAGTGCGAGTTCCAACACACCTTGCGGCATCGCGCTGAAGAACGGCGATGCTCCTAGAGAACGGCTTCGCCAACGCACCTTCGTTGATTTCGATGTGCCAGAAAGCGAAGACCCCGACGGCTCAATGCGAATGCACGTTGATGCCGGATATCTCTCGGCGCAGTCAACCCCGCTGATCGCTCGATCGGGCAAATTGATCGGCATGGTTTCGACCCACTGGCGCAAACACCGCCGACCGAGCGATTGCGAACTGCGCTTTCTCGATTTACTCGCCCGCCAAGCGGCTGATCTAATTGAGCACCGGCAAACCCAAGTTGCCCTGCGCGAATCGGAAGAGCGATTGCGGCTGGCGACCGAAGCGGCAAATATGTATGCCTGGGACTTTAATTTACGAACGAACATCCCGACGTTTTCGGAAAACGTTGAGCAAGTCACAGGCCATGTGCCGACCAACAATTTTGAGGAGAATCTAGAACAGATTCACCCGGACGATCGCGCCATCGTTCGTCAAGCCTTCCAAGATGCGCAAACGAACGGCGATCGCTTTGATTACGAAATGCGATCGTTCACCCAAGACAGTCAACTCCAATGGTTTCGGGTTACAGGTTCCCTGATCCGCGATTCGCAAGCTGTTCCGGTGCGGGCGATCGGCATTTGCCAAAACATCACCGAACGCAAACAAGCCGAGCAAGCGTTGCAAAAAGCCAATGAGCGGTTCCGAATTGCTGAATCTGCCGCGAATGGATTCGTTTACGACTGGGAGATACAGATTGGCATCGTCACGCGCAGCGAAGGCTTCAACCAAGTTTTAGGCTATGCACCGGGCGAAATTGCCCAAACGCCCGACGGCTGGATTGACCTGATTCACCCGGACGATCGCCAAGTGCTGCAAGTCGCTTCACCTGCGGCAATGCGTGAAGCCCAGAATGCTTTCGCCCTCGAATACCGCGTCCGCCACAAAGTAGGGCATTACATCAACGTACTCGATCGCGCCTTGATCTTGCGCGACGCATCGGGTACTGTCGGTCGCATTGTCGGCTCAACCGTTGATGTTAGCGATCGCAAACGCGCCGAAGCAGCCTTGCGCGAGTCGGAGGAACGGTTTCGCACGCTGGCGAACACGGCTCCTGCTCTCATCTGGTTTAACGACGCGCAGGGCAATAATCGTTTCATCAATCAACATTTTTTGGACTTCACGGGCAAGAGCGCAGAACAGATTCGCGGTGAGGGTTGGCAGGAGCTGGTTCATCCAGATGATGTCGAACTTTACATCGCCGATTATTTTGTGGCAGTCCGCGAACAGCGATCGTGGCACAACCGCAACCGCATCCGTCGGCATGATGGGGTGTGGCGTTGGCACGACAATTATGCTCAACCGCTCTTAGGTGCCGATGGCATTTATCTCGGTCACGTTGGCGTGACGATCGATAATACGGATGCCATCGAAGCCGAAATTGCCCTGCGCGAATCGGAAGCCAAATATCGATCGCTGTTTGAGTCGATGGACGAGGGTTATATTCTCGTTGACGCGATCTTTGACGAGAACGACCAGCCGATTGACCTCCTCTATTTAGAAGCAAATCCGGCAGCGGTAAAGATGACGGGAACCGAACTCGTCGGACGACGAACCCTGGAGATTGATCCCAACTTTGAATCGCGTTGGTTTGAAACCTTTGGCAGAGTTGCGAAAACGGGCATCGGTGAACGCCACGAGTTTTACACCGCACCGCTTGATGTTTGGTATAACTTCTACGTTTTCAAAGTGGGTGAGCCAAACCAGACGCGAGTTGCTGCTGTTTATCAGGATGTCACCGATCGCAAACAAGCCGAAGCCACCCTGTACCGGAATATGAACGAATTGAAGCGGTTGAACCGCGCGATGGTGAACCGCGAGTTACGGATGATCGAGTTGAAAAAAGAAGTCAACGACCTTTGCAAACGGCAACGTGAAGCCGAGCGGTATCCGCTTCAATTTGAACAGGGAGGGAAGAACGATGTCTAAATCGAAGGACAGCAAAAACCGCTCACACTCAAACGTTGAAGCGAACACTGCAGCTTCAGACTTGATGCAGCAGCAACTGCAAGTAGAGGTCGAGCAGCGGTTCGGCGTTTTGCCCAATTTCTTTCGGCTTGCACCCGAAGCGCCCGAAATCACCGTCAACCTGTGGGGCTTTGCCAGTTTTGCCTATCTCGATAATCCGCTGCCCTCCCTGTTTAAGGAAAGACTGTTCGTTTACCTCTCCCGCTTTTGCGACGTGCGTTACTGCATCACGCGGCACCTTGGCTTTCTGATCGGCTTGGGGTTTCCTGCGGGCGATCGCAACGCTCCCGTCCAATCCATCGAACAGGTAATCGACCTACTTGAGCGTCCACTGCCACACCTGGAACAGATAGCGCCGTTTATCGCCCAGCTTCAGCAATGCGAATCGCCGCTGACTGAATTACCAAAAGCAGATTCACCGCTGGAAGCAGCCATCTTTGCCTGTGCCACCCACGCTTTCCTGCAAACGTTGGATGCGCCCAAATGCCTCGCTGCGCTCAAGCGGGTCTTAGACGCAGCCACCTTTCAATATCTGTTGGTTTTCCTCACGTTCATTCAGACGGCACACTACTGGACGAAAATTCAAACGGATCTGCATCTCGAAGCCGACCTTGAGCAGCTGCTGGCAACTCATGACAAACTTGCCGAACTGTTAATGAACGATTCAGAGGCAATGACGTGCGAAACCAGTCAAGCGCTGATGGACGAATTAATCTCGCTGCGCCAGGAAAAGGAACGCAGCGACGAGCGATCGCGCGTGCAGCAGCAGCTCCAGGAAACGAACGAACACCTGCTCCACCAGACCCGCACCGAACTGATTGATCGCATGGGTGAGCTGCAACAGGCAAACGAAGAACTCAGCGATTCCCGCCGCGCTGCCCTCAACGTGATGGAAGATGCCATCCAGTCGAGTGAAGCGTTGCGGGAATCGGAAGAAAAATACCGATCGCTGTTTGAGTCGATGGACGAGGGTTATATTCTCGTTGATGTGATTTTTGACGAGAATGACCAGCCAATAGACATCCTCTATTTAGAAGCAAATCCGGCGGCGGTGAAAATGATGGGAACCGAACTCGTCGGACGACGAACCCTGGAGATTAACCCCAACTTTGAATCGCGTTGGTTTGAAACCTTTGGCAGAGTTGCGAAAACGGGCATCGGTGAACGCCACGAGTTTTACACCGCACCGCTTGATGCTTGGTATAACTTCTACGTTTTCAAAGTGGATGAGCCAAACCAGACGCGAGTTGCTGCTGTTTATCAGGACGTAAGCGATCGCAAACGGCACGATGCAAATCTCGTCTTTTTAGCCGAAGTCAGCCAAGACCTTGCGCGTCTGACGAACATTGACGAGACGATGAATGCGCTGGGCGAAAAAACCGGCAGACATTTCGACTTGTCAGCATGCGCCTTTGCCGAACTTTATGAGTCGGCTGAAATTGCAGTCATCGACCACAGCTGGCATCGCAGCGACGTGCCGAGCCTGCTTGGCACGTATCGTATGCAAGAGTTTTTAACACCCGAAGTTCTGCAACTTTGTCTCGCCGGAGAAGATGTCGTCATCCGTGACGTGTTCGACGACCCCCTGACCGATGGCGAGCAGTTTGCGGCTCTGAATATCGGCTCCTTCCTCAGCATACCGCTTGTACGCGATGGCGAGTGGCGCTTCCTGCTCGTCATCTATCATACCGAACCCCATGACTGGCGCGACGACGAAATCGAACTGACCCGCGAACTCGCCAACCGCATCTGGACGCGGCTTGAACGCGCCCGTGCTGAAGAAGATTTGCGCGAATCGGAAGCAAAATATCGATCACTGTTCGATTCGATGAACGAGGGTCTCGCGATCAACGAGCTTGTCCGCGACGAGAGTGGTCGCCCTGTGGATGTCCGATATCTTGAACTCAACCCAGCCTTTGAGAGACAGACAGGATTTGACCGGAGCAGCGCCCTCGGCCGGTTAGCGAGTGAAGTCTTTCCAGACTATCGCTCCTGGTTGGAGATTGTTGAGCGCGTCCTCAGAACTCGACAGCCGGAACGCTTTGAACGTTTCGTGCCGGACAATGAGACGTGGTTTGCTTTCCACGTTACTCCTTTTGGCCCAGCAGACGGCTTCACGATGCTTTACGACGACATCACCGAGCGCAAGCGGCAAGAACAACAACAGGCGTTTCTGCTCAAGCTCAGCGATGCATTGCGCCCGATTGCCGATCCGGTCGAGGTTCTGCGAATCGCAATGGATCATGTGGCGGATCATTTAGGCGTCGATAGCGCGGTCTATCACGAGTTCGATGCGGACGGTGACCACGTTGTGACGCGCGAGGGACGCACGAACTCGCGCATCGCGATGCCGCCCGTGTGGCGGCTGCGGGACTTCGGGTCGTGCTTTTATGATGATTTGAATGCCGGACGGACGATCTATTACGACGACACGGAAACCGACCCACGGCTGCAAGCCAACCGCGCGGTCTATCGCGCGACGGGAATCCGAGCGGGCGTGGGTGTCGCCTTGATGAAACGCGGACGGCTGGCCGCCGCGCTCGGGATAACTCACAGCGAACCGCACCACTGGGTCGACGCCGAATTGCGGCTGCTCGAAGAGGTGGCCGAGCGCACCTGGGCGGCGGTCGAACGCGCCCGCGCCGAGGCAGCCCTGCGCGAATCGGAAATTGGGCGAGTTCGAGAACAATCTGCCCGCGAACAAGAACGTCAACGCGCAGAGACCCTCTCAGAACTCGATCGCGCCAAAACCCTCTTCTTTAGCAACGTCTCGCACGAATTCCGCACGCCGCTAACGTTGATACTCGCTCCGGTGCAAGATGCCTTGAGCGATTCGGTAAATCCCCTAACTTCTTCACAACGGGAACAGCTACAACTAGCACATCGCAATAGCTTGCGTTTGCTGAAACTGGTCAACACCCTGCTCGACTTCTCCCGCATCGAAGCCGATCGCCTGAAGGCAAACTACGAACCCACCGACTTATCCACCTACACGGCAGAACTGGCAAGTGTTTTCCGCTCGGCGATTGAGAATGCCAATTTGCAGTTAGTCGTCGATTGTCCCCCTTTGCCCGATCCCATTTACGTAGATCGCGAGATGTGGGAAAAGATTGTGTTGAATCTGCTCTCCAATGCCTTAAAATTTACCTTCGAGGGTATGATTTCTGTCTCGCTCAAACCCAAAGCAAACACAGTTGAATTGATGGTCAGCGACACGGGTGTAGGTATTTCCGGTTCCGAACTGCCTCACCTCTTTGAGAGGTTCTATCAAGTCAAAGGCGCGAAGGGGCGCAGCTATGAAGGCTCAGGCATTGGCTTGTCTCTGGTGCAGGAACTCGTCAAGCGGCACGGCGGCGCGATCGCGGTTACGAGCGCAGTAGACCAAGGCACAACCTTCACCGTCACCATCCCCACTGGCATCGCCCATCTACCCGCCGACCAAATTTGGGTTGCCTCGACACTGGCATCGACGGCTGTAACTGCAAATGCTTTTGTTGAAGAAGCCTTACGTTGGCTACCTGAACAAGAGGAAGGGGGCAGGGGGCAGGGGGCAGGGGGAACTGCCCTTGACGAAAGCTCAGAATTTCAACTTCAAAGCTCTAAGGTTCCGGCAGAAAGCTTGCAGGTTCCGGCAGAAAGCTTTGAGGTTCAGGCACAAACCTCGGAAGTTCAAGCTCCGTCCCAGTCTTCCCCCTTGCTCCCTGCTCCCTGCTCCCCTGCCTCTTATGACGCTCAAGGCTCCAAGAGGGCGCGTATTCTCCTAGTGGATGACAACGCCGATATGCGCGGCTATCTCAGGCGGTTGTTAAACCAGTACTACGAGGTGGAAGCTGTAAATGATGGGTTAGCCGCACTGAGGGCGATCCGGCGTGGTGGAAGTGTCACCTATGACTTGGTGTTAGCAGATGTGATGATGCCGAGAATGGATGGATTTGAGTTGCTGCGATCGCTACGGGCTTCACTAAATACCCAGACAATCCCGATTATTTTGCTCTCTGCCCGTGCCGGCGAAGAATCACGGGTGGAGGGTTTAGAAACTGGGGCAGATGACTACTTAATTAAACCCTTCTCGGCACGAGAACTGTTAGCGCGAGTCAATGTCAACCTCCAATTGGCACAGATGCGACGCGAAGCAGTCTACCGCGAACAGGTGATGCAAGCGGTACAAACACTCAATGAACGCTTGGAGCAACAAGTGAAAGCCCGGACGGCTCAACTAGAAGCCATCAACCAAGAACTAGAGGCGTTCTCTTCCTCGGTATCTCACGACTTGCGAACGCCGCTACGCTACATCAGCAGCTTTGCCGAACGGTTGCAAGGCAAGCTCAATCCCACCCTCGTCGATGCATCCAGTTTGCAAACTCTCAACATTATCACGAAATCTGCTCTTGAGGCAGAAAAAATGGTAGACGACCTGCTGGAATTTTCCCGCCTGGGGCAGACAGAAATTGATTTGACTACTGTTAAGATCAGTCAATTGGTGCAGCAGGTACGAGAACAATTGCAGCCAGAACTAATCGGGCGATCGCTCCACTGGCAAATTGAGCCATTGCCAACCGTAGAAGGCGATCCAGCATTGCTGCTGCTAGTACTACAAAATTTGTTGTCGAATGCCATCAAGTACACCCACAATAACCCCGAAGCTGCCATCAAAATTGGTAGCATTGAACAGGAGCAAGAAGTGATTTTCTTTGTCAAAGATAATGGTGCAGGCTTCGACATGAAATACCATGAGCGACTATTCACTATGTTTCAACGGCTACATCCGCAGGAGGAGTTTCCTGGCACGGGAGTCGGGCTTGCCACTGTCCGGCGGATCATTCATCGACATGGGGGACGCATCTGGGCAGAAGGCGCAATCGACCAGGGCGCAACGTTCTACTTTTCGCTGCCAAAACATGAGGCAGAATAATTATGACAGGACTGCGGTTTCTTTTGCTCGAAGACAATCCCCTTGACGCAGAGGTGATAAATGTCACCCTGACCGATGGCGGCGCTAATTTTGAACTGCTTCGGGTGGAAACTCGCGCTGAGTTTGTGAAGGCATTAGAAACCAATGCGTTTGATTTGATTTTGGCAGACTATGCCTTGCCCGGTTTTGATGGCATTTCCGCCTTGAAAATTGCCCAAAAGCTGTGTCCTGACACGCCCTTTATTTTCGTCTCTGGCAGTATGGGCGAAGAATTGGTGATTGAAGCGTTGAAACTGGGAGCCACCGACTATGTGCTGAAGCGCAACCTACGGCGGTTGATTCCTTGTGTCCAACGAGCGCTGCGAGAAGCCAAAGAAAAGCGCGATCGCCAACTTGCCGAAACCCGCCTGCGTCAAGTCGCAGCCAACCTGCCTCATGGCGCTGTGTTCATTGTGGATCGGGATTTGCGCTACCAGCTGGCAGAAGGCGAAGCGCTGGAGCGAGTCGGCATGACTACTGAAAACTTTGTTGGCAAAACACTCTGGGAAGCCCTCGAACCCGCCTTAGCAGCCACCTACGAACCTAACTACCGTCAAGCTCTCAATGGCGAATCGTTTACCGCAGAACACAACAGCCACGGTCGGTACTACATATCTCATGGCATACCCTTACGCAACGATCGCGGTGAAGTTGATGCTGTGCTCGCAATGTCCTACGACATTACCGCTCGCAAACAAATCGAAATTGCCCTCAAACAAAGTGAAGCTCGCTTTCGGTTAATGATGGCAAGTGCAAAAGAATATGCTATTTTGACCGTTGATCCCAACGCTATGATCACCAGTTGGAGTGCTGGTGCCGAAGACTTGTTCAAGTATTCAGAAGCAGAAATCATTGGCCGTGACTGTCACAGCCTTTACACCCGCGAAGACAACCTAAAAGACCGCGTTGGCTGGGAATTCGAGACCGCCCAAACTCAAGGACAGGCAGAAAATGAGTGCTGGCATATCCGAAAGGACGGTAGCCGCTTTTGGGGTAGTGGCTTTGTAATGCCCTTACGCGATGAAGCCGACGACGTGCAAGGATTTATTAAAATCATGCGCGATGTCACCTCACAGAGGCAAGCTGATGAACGTTTTCGGTTGCTCTATGACATCACCAGCGATCTCCTGGCGGTCGAGCAACCGATGACGCTGATGCACAATTTATTCAGCAAACTCGCACCCCTGCTAGGGTTGGACTTTTACTACAACTACATCGTCGAGTCAAAAGACAACTGCTCCATCTTGCATTTGAAAAACTATGAGGGCGTGACTCAAGAGGTGGCTGAGGCGCTCGAGTGGATTGAGTTTGGTGAATGCGTCTGTGGCTGGGCAGCCCAAGAACGACAGCAAATCGTTCTCGACCACGCCGAAATTGCCACTGATCCTCGTGCCCAAACTGTCCGCGACCAGAATGGCACCGCTTATATCAGTCAACCGTTAATTGTCCAAGAACGCTTATTAGGAACCATCTCGTTTGGTAGCTGCACCCGCACTAGCTTTACCTCAGAAGAAATCGATTTGCTGCAATTAATGTCTGAGCAGATAGCGATCGCCCTCGACCGAGCCAACCTCATTGTCTCGATTCAGCAACACGCAGAACAATTGCAACGAGCTAACCAGATTAAAGACGAGTTTTTAGCGGTGCTGTCTCATGAGTTGCGATCGCCCCTCAACCCGATCTTAGGCTGGGCACAACTGCTGCGAAAAGGCAAGCTCAACGCCGCCCGTCAAAGCGAAGCACTGCTAACGATTGAGCGCAACGCCAAACTGCAATCACAATTAATTGAAGACTTACTCGACGTTTCGCGGATTATGCGGGGCAAGCTGTCCTTAACAGTGGCTCCGATTAATTTAATCTCTGTTATTTCTGCTGCCCTGGAAACGGTGCGTTTAGCAGCAGAAGCAAAGAATATTAACTTACGGATTGATCTCGATCCGACTGCACCTATCTCTGGTGACGCTGCCCGCTTGCAGCAAGTGGTGTGGAACTTGCTGACCAATGCCGTCAAATTTACACCAGATGACGGACAAGTAATCATTGAATTAAGGCAAATTGCAGGACAGGTTCAGATCCGGGTGATCGATACAGGCATTGGCATTCAACCGCAATTTCTACCACATGTGTTTGAGTATTTCCGGCAAGAAGATAGCTCGACGACACGCAGATTTGGTGGCTTGGGTTTGGGGCTAGCGATCGTCCGCCAAATTGTCGAACTGCACGGTGGCACAGTCAAGGCAGAAAGCTTGGGTGAGAATCAGGGTGCAACCTTTATAGTTCAAATACCGATCTTGAACCAATCAGCACTAATTGTACTTGAGCGAACCGATGCTGAAACAGCAAGCGCCGAAACTCCCTTAAGCAATCTGCAAATTTTGCTCGTAGATGATGATAGTGATACGCGCGAGTTTGAAACATTTTTGCTAGAACAAAATGGCGCAAAAGTGACAGCCGTAACGTCTGGGCTAGAAGCATTGCAAGTACTTGATAGTTTCATTCCTGATGTAATTATCAGTGATATCGGCATGGCTGATATAGATGGCTACATGCTGATCCGGCAAATTCGTTCGCGCCCACCCAATCAAGGAGGAACGATTCCGGCGATCGCACTTACCGCTTATGCCGCAGATATTGATCAGGAAAAAGCACTGACTGCTGGGTTTCAAGCTCACATTACCAAACCATTAGAACCAGAGGAGTTAGTGAGGAAGATTCTAAACCTGCTAGAACACAACTAATACCAATTCAAAATTCACGCATTCAAAATTTAAAATTAAGAAATCCAGATTTATAGCAGTCGAAACATAGGTTAGGACTATGTTGGTTGCTGAAACCTTTGATAATACTCAGCACTCAGCACTCAGCACGGGCTAAACGCCCCGCTTCCGCTAACAGCACTCAGCACTTTGCTATATAGCAAAAGCCTTGGTGGTTAGGACATCAAGAGATGATAAAACTTAGACACCAAAAGACTTTTCACCCAGTCCCCAGTCCCTTGCTATAGCATTGGTTTCAAAGTTGGCATCTGTCGCACAACAGGCAGCCCTCGTTTAACTGGCAAAGCAGGTTTGGGTTTATCGATTGTGAAACACCTAACCGAAGGTATGGAAGGCAAAATTGCCATCCTTTCAAAGCCAGGTTATGTTAGCACTTTTATTCTCACATTACAAAGAAGGCAGGAGGCAGAGGGCAGGAGGCAGGAGAAAAGAAGTATGAATAAAAACTGTCTTTTCTGGGTCATTGCCCAGTTTAAAACAGGAATTGTATCAAGCGGAAAGTGCCGCGAGATACAAAGCGTCCAAGATCCAATCCCACGTTTTAAAACGTGGGTTCCTCCTGCCTCCTGCCTCCTATCTCCTGCCTGCTTAACTGCTTTAGGAGCAAAAATATGACAGCACATATTCTTTTGGTGGAAGATGAAGTCAAACTGGCGCGATTTGTCGAATTAGAACTTAATAGCGAAGGATATCGGGTAAGTGTCGCCCATGATGGCATCGCAGGCTTGACTTTGGCGCGAGACTCATCACCAGATTTAGTAATTCTAGATTGGATGCTTCCAGGGTTGACAGGTTTGGAAATTTGTCGGCGTTTGCGAGCAACAGGGAGTACAGTACCAGTGATTTTGTTGACAGCAAAAGATGAAGTGAGCGATCGCGTGGCAGGATTAGATGCAGGAGCTGATGATTATGTAGTTAAGCCCTTCAGCATTGAGGAACTATTAGCTAGAATTCGTGCTCATCTGCGCCGCACGCAAGAAACAGACGAGGATTTGTTGCAATTTGAAGATTTAAGCTTAAATCGGCGCACCCGTGAAGTATTTCGGGGAAAACGAAGCATTCAGTTAACAGCAAAAGAATTTGACTTATTAGAATATCTCCTTTCACATCCCCGTCAAGTATTTACTAGAGATCAAATTTTAGAGAAAGTTTGGGGTTACGATTTCATGGGTGATTCTAATATTATTGAGGTTTATATTCGTTATTTGCGACTCAAGTTAGAAGAAAATAATGAAAAACGTTTGATTCATACAGTCCGTGGTGTAGGCTATGCACTACGGGAGTAATCGTAATGACTTGGTGATTTCAAGAAAAAGCAACATATTAAAGATAAAAGAAAATTATGAAGAAAAAATGGGCTGTTAAACGACTGACAGTAAATCTCACAACCGAGGAAATGAAGAAACTTGAACAATACTGTACTCTCACAGGAAGGCCAGCAACAGATGTAATTCGAGAATTGCTCCGAGGTCTTGAGTTTGACAATGCTGAAAACTCTGAGATGGGAACAGTAAACTCAACAATCACTGTTGGCAGTGGATCAAAATCACAGTAACTATCGACTCGAATATAGCGTTTCCTAATCAGAATCAGCTACAGCTTAACCTCACCCCCAACTCCTCTTTTTACCAAAGAGAGGAGTTGGGGGTGAGATTTTAATATGTACTTCATGCACTTGGTAACTTCTATAGGAATCCGGTTTGATTTTTGAACAAAATTAGGTATTTGTAGGGTGCGTTAGCGTTTTGCGTAACGCACCATTCTTAAGGATTCGGTGCCGTACTTTCTGCGCTAACGCAACGCCAGTTGCTACAACGGAGGGAACCTCCGCAACTGGCTCCCCTACGTATCTTTTCAAAAATCAAATAGTAGTCCTATATATCCCGTCAAATTAACATCTTTACGTCTTTTGCCTTTTTGATGTTTTCACAAGCATCGATTATGGGCATCATAATCCCAGTCCGAATACATTAGCTAGCAGCCAGAAAACTATTTGGCAGCAAGTTTTTCATTTACAAATATAGTATCAACCGATGGTATATATTTTTAGACCTTATCTCTTTGTTTCTCGATATAGTTTATACACTGTATTTCTTTTGGGATACTTACAAATTCAATTAGGAGTAATCTGTAGCGTAGGTATTTGGATATTATCAGAAGCTAAATTACAAGCAGCCCAAGCACATCAGACCTGGAAATCACCTTCAGAATTGACTGAGCAAATCACCACAATAAATCCTGAGTCAGCAGAGCAATACTCAAAACCACTCCCTTATCGATTAAAATCAACACCTATTTTGCTGGCAGCACCCGAAAACTTCAATCCTGATTTGCGATTACCACCATCGCTACCCGAACCGCAGCAGAATTCTAGTCCACCAACAACTTCCACCGAACCAACACCGCAGAATTCTAGTCCACCAACAACTTCCACCGAACCACCACCGCAGAATTCTAGTCCACCAACAACTTCCACCGAACCAACACCGCAGAATTCTAGTCCACCAACAACTTCCACCAAACCAAAAACGCCGGATGCAGTTTTGGAAAGTATTGATACGGACTATCACTATGAGACAGACAACTTTGGCCAAACTAATTTTTTCCTTGAGCCAACAGTTCAGTTTCGATTGAGAAATGGCAATAAAATATTTTTCAAGACAGGTTTTAACTTATTTGAGCAACGGGGTGTTGAATCAGTAACTAATTTTCCCTTGCAAGTTGGATGGCAAGGAAAAATTGGACAAGCGACTCTACAAACAGCAGTTGGAGTCGATGTATTCAATCGTTTACCCACAGCTATCAATCTCAATGCTAAGGTGGAGGCTTCCATTTCGCCGCCGCGAGTTTCGTCATCAGGTCGATTGCTATCGGTAGTAGTACTATCAGGTAATTTAGAACAAGGGCCTTATAAATCCAATGCTCGGACTTTAGACAATCAAATTACTGTTTGGCGATTTGGGCCTGATTTATACTGGCAGATTGACCGTGATACCAGCTTGTTTTCGTCATTGCGTTTGGGTAATTACAACGATGGTAATTCCGATGTGCAGTCTTTTAGTAGGTTAGAGCGCAAATTCGGACAATTTTCTTTGGCAGCTAACTTATTTACTTGGAGTTACGATCGCGATTTAGAACGCACAAGCGGTTATTTTTCTCCACCAGATTTTCTAGTTTACAACGGTGAGGTAGCTTGGGAGGGAAATATTACTAATTTCTTACGCTGTCGCCTCGCTGCCAATTTAGGACGGCAGCGACTTAAAGGAGAATTTGACAACGCTAATACTTATCAAACACGCTGTACGGTAAAACTGTCGCCCAGTATAGAAGCAGACTTGGGCTATAGCTTTAGTAATGTCCGCAATCAAGAAACCGGGGGAAGTACCTACGGTGGTAATTCCTTTACAGGACAGTTGCGGATCAAATTTTAATAAAAAAGAATTCAGGAGTCAGAATGGGCTAAACCTTAGCTATCCGCTAACAGGAGTCAGAATTCAGAATGAATATAGAATCAAGCGCTATATATTTTTTGATTTTTTGATTTTTTGAAAATTATAAACTTTGATAATCAAAGTATTCTTAATTTTAACTTCTAACTTCTAACTCCTGGATTCTGAATTCAGAATTCTGAATTCTGTTTTTAAAATCAAAAATGGTATAAAGCCGAAGAATGAAAGCACCATTACCTGATAACGAAACACAGCGAATCGAATCTCTTTTGGAGTATAAGATTCTCGATACTCCTTCGGAAACTGCCTTTGACGACCTCACCCGTTTAGCCTCATATATTTGTGGAACTCCCATTGCCTTAATCAGCTTAATTGATACTAATCGTCAGTGGTTCAAGTCAAAAGTTGGTTTGGATGCCGTGGAAACACCCCGCGATTTGGCATTCTGCGCCCATGCTATTCTGCAACCTGAAGTTTTTGTTGTGCCTGATGCAACAGTTGACGAAAGGTTTGCCACAAATCCGTTTGTCACCTCTGACGCGAATATTCGGTTTTATGCTGGTGTACCACTGACTAATCCTGAAGGATATGCGTTAGGAACACTTTGTGTAGTTGACCATGTACCAAGAACCCTTTCCCCAGAACAATTGGAAGCATTACGAATTCTCGGTCGCCAGGTAATTAAACAACTAGAAATGCGGCGCACTTTAGCAAGTTTAGTTTTGGCGAGTGATACACGCAAACAGGTACAGAAGGGACGCAAACAATTTTTTCAAAGAATAGCTGGAGGGTTTGGGTTAGCATCAGCAATTTTAGTTTTGATTGGTCTGATTTCTTATCAAAATACACGCATATTGATTGATAATAATAATCAGGTACAAAAAACCCAAGAGAAAATCAATAAACTAGAAGAATTACTGTCCGAAATG
The DNA here is from genome assembly GCF_034531255.1 of Nostoc sp. ChiQUE01b. NCBI lineage: Bacteria > Bacillati > Cyanobacteriota > Cyanophyceae > Nostocales > Nostocaceae > Nostoc > Nostoc sp. ChiQUE01b. The sequence goes on from NZ_JAVRBM010000081.1 coordinate 16,789, forward strand.
AAGGATGCTGAGACTGGACAACGCGGTTACATCCTCACTGGACAAGAAAGTTATCTAGAACCTTATCAAGTAGTAATTGGAAACATCGATCGCAAAATTGTAGAACTGAAAAATTTAATCGCAGATCAACCTAACCAACAAAAGCAGCTCGCAACCCTTGAACCTCTGATAGCTGCAAAACTTGTCATACTCAAGCAGACTATATACCTGCGTCAAAATCAGGGATTCGAGGCAGCGTTGCAGGTAATCGAGACAAATCAAGGAAAACATCTCATGGATGATATCCGTAAGATCATCCATGAGATAGAGAATGAGGATAAAAGGTTGCTTCAACAGCAGTCACAAGCTGCAAAAGCCAGTGCTAACAACACGCTTTTGACACTGGCGATCGCTATTTGCCTAAGTTTTCTGATTCTGGCTATAGTCTACTACTTTATTTATCGTGAGGGAAAAGAGCGGAAATTAACAGAGGAAATACTGAATCAAGAACGCAACTTTATCTCAGCAGTCCTTGATACAACCAGCGCTTTGGTGATAGTTCTTGACTCTAAAGGGCAAATTGTTCGCTTCAATCAAGCTTGTGAACAAATTACTGGTTACTCATTTGATGAGGTCAAAGGAAGGCATTTCTGGAATCTGTTTTTACTTCCTGAACAGGTAGAGCCGATTAAAGCAGTTTTTGAGCAGTTGCGAGCTGGTGAAGCGCCCAAAGAATACGAAAACTATTGGGTAACTAAGGATGGCAGTCGGCGGCTGATTGCCTGGACTAACACTACTTTACAAGACTATGAGGGTTACGTTGAATACATCGTAGCCACAGGTATCGACATCAGCGATGTCTACGAAGAACTTCGCTTACGCCAACGAACTGAACAGCATCTCAAAGCAGAGTATGTTACAACCCGCATCTTAGCAGAGTCAACCACAATCAACGAAGCCATGCCCCAAATTCTGCAAGGAATCTGCGAAAGTTTGGGATGGGATTTAAGTGAATTTTGGATGGTAGACCAGCGAGCAAATTTACTGTCTTTGCTAAATTCATGGTATAAAATCTCCTTCCAGATGCAAGAATTTGACATCCTCAGTCGGCAGATTACCTTTACACCAGGAATTGGGCTGCCTGGTCGTGTCTGGGCTAGTCTTGAACCTGTTTGGATCGCTGATGTCGTTAAAGATCAAAGTTTTATCCGCTCTCAAATCGCTGCCGAAGCAGAACTGCACGGAGCTTTCGGTTTTCCGATCCGTAGTGAGAAAAAAGTCATCGGTGTTATTACCTGCTTTAGCCATGAAATCCAGCAAGCTGATCCAGATTTGGCAAAAGTGATGAATTCGATTGGTGAGCAAGTAGGGCAGTTTATTGAGCGCAAACAGGCGGAAGAACAACTTCAACGCCAAAACTTGCGATCGCAACTATTTACTGAAATCACCCTCAAAATTCGTCAGTCTTTGCAAATCAAAGAAATTCTCCAAATCACTGTCACCGAAGTTCAAAAAATTCTCCATAGCGACCGAGTTTTGATTTATCAGCCAAAGGCTGATGGCTCTGGAGCCACCGTGGTTGAGGCAGTAATTTCTGGCTGGCTGGCAATTAAAGACAAAGAGCTAGTCGATGCTTACTTTCAAGCCGAATACATCCAGCAGTACTATCTACAACAGTACCGTCAAAAACCGAATCTGGGGCTTGCTGACTTGGATATAGCTGAAGTCCAAAAAAACCATTTTGAATTACTGCAACAATTTGGAGTCCAGTGTAATTTAGTCATACCCATTCTTGTCAAAGAAGAACTTTGCGGTTTGCTGATTGTCCATCAGTGCGGCAGTTCTCGCCAATGGTCTAGCTTTGAAACTCATCTTTTACAGCAAATAGCTGACCAAGTAGGTATTGCCTTAGCCCAAGCCCAAATGTTAGATGCAGAAACTCAACAGCGACGAGAACTCGAAATTGCTCGTCACCAAGCTGAATTAGCTTCTCAAACCAAAAGTGCCTTTTTGGCTAACATGAGCCATGAAATTCGGACTCCCATGAATGCTGTCTTGGGAATGACAAGCTTAATGTTAGAAACTCCCCTAAACTTCGAGCAGCGGGATTTTATGGAAACAATTCGCATTAGTGGTGATGCTCTCTTAAGCCTGATTAACGAAATTTTGGATCTGTCCAAACTTGAGGCTGGGGAAATGGCACTAGAAACTCTAGATTTTGACTTATCTACCTGTGTAGAAGAGGTGTTGGAATTATTGGCTCCCTCAGCTCATCATAAAGGATTAGAAATTGCAGGATTAATTTATAGCAACGTCCCCACCCAACTCCAAGGCGATGCTGGCCGCTTGCGACAAATTCTCATGAACTTGATTAGCAATGCGATCAAGTTCACCAGCAATGGAGAGGTAGTATTACGAGCAGAATTGCGTACGCTTTCCCCCACTACAGCCACCATCTATTTTGCCATTACAGATACCGGTCTTGGCATTACCCCTGAAGATCAATGCAAACTCTTTAAGCCATTTACTCAAGTAGATGCTTCCACCACTCGTAAATATGGCGGTACAGGTTTGGGATTAGCCATCTGCAAGCAACTGGTAAGCTTGATGGGAGGAGAAATGGGCGTAGAAAGTCGCTTAGGGAAAGGATCTAAGTTTTGGTTTGAAGTAACTCTCGCCAAGCAACTTGACCCTATTTCCTTAGAAGGCGAAGGCGAACTTTTGCTGAATCGACGCTTGTTAGTGGTGGATGATAATGCTACTAATCGCAAAATCATCCACCATCAAGCTACCCGTTGGGGGATGCTGGTGGATCAGGCTGCTTCGGCTACTACTGCTCTGAAAGCTATTCAGGAAGCCGCCAAGCAAAAAAATTTCTATGACGTTGCTGTGATTGATATGCAGATGCCAGAAATAGATGGCATGACTTTAGGAGAACAAATTAAGGCAAATTCAGCGATCGCTGGGCTACCTTTGATTATGCTTACCTCTACTGATCGACGCGATGAAATCCAGCGATCGCTAAAAATAGGATTTGCAGCTTATTTAGTCAAACCTATTAAGCCGTCCCGACTCTTCGATACCATCATGACTATTTTAGGAACGCAGCCAGAAGAAGAGTCAGAAGTCAGAATTCAGGAGTTAGAAGTCAAAAGTCAGAATTTAAAACTGAAAAATTCTGAAAACAACCGCAACTATTATTTTCCTGACTTACCCAAACTGAGAATTCTCTTAGCTGAAGATAATTTGGTGAATCAAAAAGTTGCCTTGAAGCAACTCCAAAGCCTGGGTTATAGTGCTGATGTTGCTGGTAATGGGAAAGAAGTTTTGCAGCTATTAGAAAAAATTCCCTACGATTTAATTCTGATGGATTGCCAAATGCCAGTTCTCGACGGTTTAGAAACCACAAAAGAAATTCATCGTTGGCAAGAAAGCGACTTTGCCAGTGGTTATCGTCCTGTGGTAATTGCAATGACAGCTAATGCCATGAAAGAAGACCAACAAATGTGTCTAGATGCCGGAATGGATGACTATTTGAGCAAGCCAGTAATCAAAGAAAAATTGGCGGGAGCACTAGAGCGTTGGGGAAATGTGATATTCGAGGCAAAAGAAACAACTGCCACAGAGCAAACAGTTTGTAGAACAGATGTCGGTGTAGTTAACCTCCCAATTGATTGGGAACGCTTACACCAACTCTCAGAAAATAACCCAGAATTTGAATTGGAACTACTGCAAATATTTGTTGAGGATATTCAACCTCGTCTAGAGTTAATTAAAATAGCGATCGCAACTCATGACTTTGAGCAAATAGCGCTCCAAGGGCATCAAATTAAAGGTGCTAGTGCCAATATGGGAGTTACAACCATGCATCTGGCAGCAGAAAAACTAGAACAACTAGCGATAAACCAAGAGCGTCGAGGTACAACTAACTTAATCTTAGAGTTAGAAGACTTTGTTAAACGCATCCAAGAATTTTTGAACTGTAAAGATAGTAACGCCAAAAACTGAAAAAATAATAATATTTATTAATAAACTAACGGCAGCAGTTTTTTCTGAGTAAGTTATGAAAAACACTTATCTTCCATTTTTCACTACTTATTTCCTATTTTACAGATATATAGGACTAATATTTGATTTTTAAGGGAGCTAGGTACACCTTTATTCCTTCTTCCCAGTCCCCAGTTTCTACGATTAATTCACCAAATCAAATCGGATTGCTATAAATTGTGAACGATTGGGAATAATAACAAAGTATATTCATTCGGTGAGTTAGCCGCATCATAAGCTAAGGATTTTTAGCCTAAATGTCAGTTAAATGCATTACCTCTTATATCAAGTTCGGCAAATCACTTACGATATGTCATTGCGTTGGCGTTAGCCTTCCTGCAGGGTATGTAACGTACTCCTTTCCTACGGAACGCTCCGCGAACAAAGAAGCAAGCTACGCGGCAGCGTCTCGTAGAGAAGTGGAATGTTCGCCTTTAGCGTTCCCGAACGCGAGTGCGTCTTTGTCAGGAGAAGGGTAGCAATTCGCTTGCGTTTTGGGATTGCCGCGCTTCTCCTAGCAAAAACGTTGCGCGAACGTTCGCAATGACACAAGTATTAAGTTGAACATGATATTATTCCAATTGATTCCCGAAAAGCGAGGTTTTCCTAATGAGTCAGATGAGTAGAGACGATGTACGAGAAAGACTTGGCAATATCGATCAGATCCGCGATATTATTCTTGGAACACAGCTAAGAGAGTACGAAAATCGATTTAGCAAACTGGAGTCAGATATATCTCTCCTGCAACAACAGACGCGATTGCATGTCGAGCAACTCAAGTCCAACTTTTCGGCTGAACTAAAAGTGGGGTTTGAGTCGCTGGATAAAAAGCTGAAGTCACTTAACATGGCAACTCAAGAAGAAACTCTTGACTTACGACAACAGGTTGATAGACTTAATAAAAAGTTCTCTAGCAGCGTTCAGTCGCTTGATGAAACCCTAGATAGCCAAACTACCTCGATTCGAAATGAAATCTTTCAAAATAAAGTCCAATTACAAGATGATGTTACCGCATTACGGGATCTGATTTTAGAAGAAATAGATCGACGCTTTTCGCAGTTGACAGACACGAAAGTTTCTAAAGACGATATGGCTGAAACTTTGTTTGCTTTAGGAATGCGTCTGAAAGAAACTGAATTTATTCCTAAATTACGAGAAGCAGCCAATGAACGCAGCGACGAATATACTGCTGTACCGCTTCTAGAAACTACAAAGTTGTCAAAAGTCAGTGTTAACTCACTCTAACAGTACCGCAGAATTACATTCGTAATTAAGTCAAAAGGCAAAGAGAGATGAGGAAAATGAGGGAGATCAGGGAGATGAGGGAGATAATGACTCCTAACTCCTAACTCCTAACTCAGCACTCTTAATCAGCACTCTCAAAAGGATGACTCAGGTGGAAAATTCGGTTCCTCAATCTGTTGAGTTGAAGTCAGAAACAGCTGTGCAGCTTGACAACTTACTGCATTTGCTTATCGATCTCAAAATTATCGAATCACCTGAGCAATCTCCTGTATTACCATCAGAAATTGATAATAGTAATGAGTATGTTCCAGAAGAAACTGAATTACTGCAACTTCCTCCAGTAACATTAGAAGTATATGAAGCTTATTTAGAGTCTGATTTTAATTTGACTCAAGATATATCTAATTACTCACAAACTACTCAAGAAGAATTAGAAGAATCTATTGAAATATTTACAGAATTTGAGGAGAAATTAGAAAATTCAGAGGATGCATTGCAAAAATTACGGGAGATATTAGTCGGATATGAGCTAACAGAAATAAACAATAGTACAGATAAAATCGAACAAAAATTAACAAAAATAGAGCAGCAAATTTACGATCCTAAAGAGCTAATAAATCTATTACTACCGTGGATTGCTGAACTTTTAAGGCTGAAGATTACAGAGTCGAAAGAGGAAATTGTTAAGATAATTGCTCCGATCATTGATGAGACTATCCGCAGTCGCACTGAACAGGATAAAGTTAGCATGGGTACAGCGATCGCACCTGTAATTCCTCTAGCTATTTCCCAACAAATTATTATAGCTCCACAAGAAGTTTCAGATGCGATCGCTCCGGCAATGGGACGAGCCATAAAAAAGCAAATTGAAATTGAGCAGAATATTGTGGTGGATGCACTCTACCCAATTATTGGTAGTACCATAGCCAAATATATGGCAGAGACAATCCGTGCTATTAATCGACAAGTTGAAGAAACCCTCAGTGTTGAAGGCGTTAAACGTAAAATTCGTGCCAAGCTACAGGGAGTTTCGGAAGCAGAATTAATTCTTAAAGAAGCTCTACCATTTACAATTCAAGCTATTTTCTTGATTCATAAAGCATCTGGTTTAGTGATCTCAGATATTCAGCATTCTGATGCAGAGCAGCTAGTAGCTGAAATGGTAGCAGGAATGCTGACAGCAATTCGCAGCTTTGCCAATGATTGCATCAATCAATCTGGAAGCATAACAGAATTAGATGCAATTGAATATGGGACATCCAAAATAATTTTAGAAGTTGCAGGATACTGTTATTTAGCGATAGTTGTACGCGGAGATGCGAACAAAAATTTTATTTTTAAAATGCGGCAAGTCTTTAGTATAATTGTTAAAAAATATGGCGATTTAATTGCAGAATTCGACGGCGATCCTGATTCAATTCCTATTGAAATTCATACACTTCTAGAAGAACTGAAAAATTCAGGTATTCAGAAGAAAAAGAAAACAAAAATATCACCATTACAGATATTAGTCTTAACAGTTATCAGTACCATTATAATTCCTTGGAGTATTTGGCAATACCGTAGTGGAGTTATACATTCCATTGAAAATCAAACTTCGCTGGCTCTAACTTCTGTTCCAGAACTAGCCGTATATCGGCTTACTGTACAAGTAGAACACAATAAATTAAAATTAACAGGACGATTACCTAATCAACTTCTTCGCCAGAAAGCCGAGCAAATTGTCAAAATCACCTCTCCTAATTGGTTGATTGACAATCAAATTTTATTAGTAGAAGTACCAGCAGACCCCGTATTAGCTGCTGCTGAAGTCAAACGAGTCACAGCAGTTTTAAATCAGACTGACGATATAGCAATTTCCGCTCAATACATCGCTGGTAAAGTAGCTGTTGAAGGAACTGTCAACCGAATTGCAGATGCTCAGATTATTACTAATGCATTTGAACAAATTCCCGGCGTAAAATCTGTGTCTAGCGCGGTGCGAGTAGAACCCCCACAGATTGAAGTTCGATTTTACTTTCAACCTAACTCAGCAAGTTTAATGAAAGCAGATTTAGTGTACAAGGTTCAACAGGTCAAGTTTTTCCTCAATCAGCACCCAAATAAGCATTTAAAAATCATTGGTTATAGTGACCTTACTGGCGCGAACAAGTCTCAAAAATTGGCACTGGCGCGAGCAAAGACTGTACAACAAGCACTGATTAAATTAGGTATCGAGTCATCTCGCCTACAGGTCATTGGTAAAACAAATTTACCACCAGGAATTGATGTAACTCAACCCTTGTGGTTAAGCCGCTGTGTCGCTTTAGAAGCGATAAACAAGCAATTTTAAATTTATAATAGCGATGATTTTGATCAAACATTTTATAATTTTTTCCAATTATGTCTACAATATCTAAAAAAATATGCTTATTTGGTGATTTTGGTGTTGGTAAAACTAGTTTGATTCGCCAATTCGTAGAATCTCAGTTTAGTGATAAATATCTTTCAACTGTAGGAGTAAAAATCTCTCGTAAATTGGTTAGTCTTTCAGAAACAAATCTACTTAGCGAACAAAATTTACAGTTAATAATTTGGGATATTGAAGGTAGTAATAAGTTTAAGGCAGTTGCTAAAAATTATTTTCAAGGTTCTAAAGGTGCTGTGATAGTCGGTGATGTGACACAAGCAGAAACGCTCAATCATATCCAGGAGCATATTCAAACTTTTTTAGCTGTTAATCCTAACAGCTATATTGTTGTTGCACTGAACAAATCAGATATGATTGCAGGCGAATATTTAGAAAAAATTCGTCAAATGTATCAATTCAGCAATCAAGCTAATATATTAGACACTTATGTAACTTCAGCTAAAACTGGCAATAATGTTGATAAAATCTTTCAAGCTTTAGCCACTCGTTTAATTTAATTAAGATGAATTTATTTTTAACAAACCTATTATCTGTATGTGGAATTGAATATTTGATAATTGATGAGAACTTCAAGATTCTAGAGATGTCTTTGGAGTTAAATAATTTTGCCGATATTCTTAATGAAGCAAAGCTCGGTCAGGATGTTAGGATTGTATTTCCCGAATTAGAAGGAATTGAAGATGTTTTTGATGCAATTCGACAGGGGGAGCAAGATAATTTTGAATTAAAAGGAATTAGGCGATCGCCAGATACAGCTTCTCCTTTGTATATTGATATTCGTATTATTAATAATTTCCAAGAAGACCATTTTAGCAATCGACTAACCATTGTTGTCGAAGATGCAACAGAACGGATGGTGCTTGAGCAATCTTTGTTTCAAGGTGCAAATGAAGCAAATCTTTTGCTACGTAACTTAAAGGCTTCTAAACAATATATTGACCAAATTGTGACATCAATGGCGGACGCCTTGTTAGTGACAACGCTATCAGGCGAGATCAAAAAAATGAATTATGCCGCACAAATTTTATTGCAATATAACGAAATAGAACTCATCGGTCAACCGATCACAAAAATTATTAGAGAAGTCAATAAGTATCAATTGACAATTGATGATACTGATATATCCCACAGTCAAGACATAAATCCTTTAATAAAAGAAGTAGAAACCGTTTGTTATCCCAAAAGTGGTAAAACAATTCCCATAGCTTTTTCATCCTCAATCGTCAAGACAGAAATTGAACATTTTCAAGGTTATGTTTACATTTTGCGAGACATGACTGAACGAAAGCAGGCAGAACTTGCTAAACAAGAATTCTTAGCGATGATTAGCCATGAAGTTCGGACTCCGATCGCATCGGTAATTGGTATGGCCGGTTTGTTGCAATATACTGAATTGACTGCTGAACAGCAAGACTTTGTTGAAACCATCTACACCAGTGGAAATTCTTTACTCAAAATTATTAACGATTTCCTTGACTTCTCCAAAATACAATCGGGCAACTTAGAACTGGAAGCGGAGCCTTTTGGTTTGCGAAATTGCATTCATGAGGCTCTTTATATGCTTGCGCCTACAGCTAAAGAAAAAAGTTTAAAACTTACATTTTTAGATAGTCCTGAACTTCCTACTAGGATTGTGGGAGATATCACCAGACTGCGCCAAGTCTTGATTAATTTAATCAGTAATGCGATTAAATTTACCGAAACTGGAACCATAGAAATTTCAGTTGTAACCCGCAAGAATAGCGATATTAATCATTCTTTTGCTGCCAATACTGACGAAATTCAGTTTAGTATTAAAGATACAGGCATCGGAATTCCACGCGATCGCCTGGAGCGTTTATTTAAAGCCTTCAGTCAAGTTAACTCGTCCATTACTCGACAATATGGCGGTACTGGCTTAGGTCTTGCCATCTGCAAGCAACTGTGCGAGTTAATGGGTGGCAGAATTTGGGTTGAAAGTGAATTTAATGCAGGTAGTACATTTTACTTTACGATTGCCGCTTCTGTTATTCCAGAAGAGTCAGCAGCAGCCAGTGTGGTCTTCTCCCAACAGCAGATACCAAAAGCGATCGAGTCTCCCCAAGTGGAGCAACAGGCGCTCAAGAGTCAGGAGTTATTCAGCCTCCCCGCATCTTCTCCGTCTCCTGACTTACATAAATTAAGAATTCTTTTAACTGAAGATAATCTGGTGAATCAGAAAATAGCCTTGAACCAACTCAAAAGTCTGGGCTACAGTGCTGATATCGCTAATAATGGGAAAGAAGCGTTGCAGCTATTAGAAAAAATTCCCTATGATTTGATTCTAATGGATTGCCAAATGCCAGTTCTTGACGGTTTGGAAACCACAAAACAAATTCATCGTTGGCAAGAAAGCAGCTTTGCTAGTGGTCGTCGTCCTGTAGTAATTGCGATGACAGCTAATGCGATGAAACAAGACAAACAAATGTGTTTAGATGCTGGAATGGACGACTATTTGAGCAAGCCAGTAATCAAAGAAAAATTGGCTGCGACGCTAGAGTATTGGGGAAATGTGATATTCAGAGCAAAAGAAACAGCTGCCACAGAGCAGACAGTTTCTACAACAGATGTCGCTTCAGTTGACCTCCCAATTGATTGGGAACGCTTGCATCAACTTTCAGAAAATAACCCAGAATTTGAATTGGAGCTACTACAAATATTTGTTGAAGATATTCAACCTCGTTTAGAAACCATTAAAATCGCGATCGCAGCTCATGACTTTGAGCAACTAGCACTCCAAGTCCATCAAATTAAAGGTGCTAGTGCCAATATGGGAGTTACAACCATGCATCTAGCAGCAGAAAAACTAGAACAATTAGCGATCAACCAAGAGCCTCAAGGTACTACTAACTTAATCCTAGAGTTAGAAGAGTTTATTAAACGTATCCAAGAGTTTTTAATCAGTAGTAAGTAGTCACTATCTCCCCACTCCCTACTCCGATCGTTCTTTGTAAGATTTACTAATAAATAAACAGTAACGATTATCTACTGTCGGCTCATAGCTCAATTTGTCGGCAATGGCGGACATGATTTTTAAACCCCGCCCACGCTCTTGCTCGTTATCCTCAAATTCAGATGTTTGGCGCAACTGCTCTTCTAAGTCAAATGGTTCACCTTGAGACCAAATGCGAATTTCTATGTATTCATCTAACCGCACAGCCTCGATCTCAATCGGAGTTTCAATAGGTAAATTTTTGTGGGCATGTTCAACAATGTTAGTAAAGCCTTCCATCATCAGCGTTTGACATTGCCACCAAATTTGTTTATTGAGAATAGGTGGTTGATTCATCTGCTCGAACCAAGACAAAACTTGAGGTGAAGCTGTCAGGTCTGTATTGACTTTGAGATAAATTTTATGATTCACTTTTTAACTAAGAAAATATTTTGAAATCATCATATTCGTTAATTAGTTTATTTAATTTGAGTATTTTTACTATACATTAAAAACTAAATTGCATATAACTTAAATTAAAGCAACTATTTATCGAACATTTTACTTAGAAAACTGTAATTTATGTTTAAAATTCTGGTTATTGATGATGACCCGACAGTACGAGCAGTACTGAAAAGCACACTCCAAAGACAGGGTTATGAGACTACTGTAGCCAGCAACGGCGAAGAAGGAATTAGACAAGCACAACTGCTACATCCGGCCCTGATTATCTGTGACTGGATGATGTCCCAAGTAGATGGGCTAGAAGTGTGTCGTCGAATTAGAACAGATCCACAGTTAGCAACTACTTTTTTTATTCTATTGACGGCTAGGGGAGCAGCTCGAGGAGAGGAGGAAGATAGAGTTAGAGGACTAGATGCGGGAGCGGATGAGTTTATCTCTAAACCGATAGAAATGAATGAATTGAAAGCACGAGTAAGAGCAGGACTAAGGTTACACCAGCTAAATCAGGATTTACAAAGTCAAAAGCAAGCTTTGGAGACACTAAATCAGGATTTGCAAACTCAAAAGCAAATTTTGGAAGCAGAATTGGCTGAGGCCGCTGATTATGTGCGATCGCTTTTACCCTCACCGCTTGTCGGAGCAGTAACTACAGAAAATCTGTTTATTCCCTCAGCCCAGCTAGGAGGCGATTGCTTTGACCATCATTGGATTGACGAGGATCATTTGGCAATTTATTTGTTAGATGTATCTGGTCATGGGGTAGGTTCTGCCCTCCTATCGGTATCCGTGCTGAATGTTTTGCGATCGCAATCTCTACCAAACACTAACTTTTCTCAACCAAGTGAAGTCCTAAAAGCCCTCAATCATGCCTTCCAAATGACCAAGCACGGTGATAAATACTTTACAATCTGGTATGGAGTTTATCACCGCCTGAAACGTCAACTCATTTATGCCAATGCCGGACATCCACCAGCTTTACTGTTATCTAATACCTCCACGAACACCATCGAAGTTAAACAGCTAACTTCTTTAGATTTACCAATTGGCTTTTTGCCGGAAGTTAAATTTGAAGATGCTGTTTTCGAGGTCGAAGAAAACAGCACTTTATACATCTTTAGTGATGGTGCTTATGAAATTAATCAGTCAGATGGTAAAATTTGGGGAATCGATGCATTCATTGACTTACTAACCAAATATAGTCAGAATACCTGTAACCTCAATCAACTTTTAGCAAAGATTCTCACCTTAAATACTCAAGATAATCTTGATGATGACTTATCTTTAGTAAAAGTGAACTTTGGTTAGAATAGTCAATTATGCATAGTTAAGTTTGGATTGGATAATAGCTTATTGCGTTGCCAAGATTTGGCGATGAAATTCATCTTTGTCAGCAAATGTTTGAAAAATCCTATCCATTTTAGTCAGTTCAAACAACATCCTGACTTGATCGCTGATCGAACAAACAAACAGTTTAGCGTTAGCAGTTCGTACCATTTGCATTGCTGATACTAAAGCACCTAAGCCAGAGCTATCAATAAACTTTACTTCTTTCATATCGATCAACAAAATATCGGCTCCGTTTGCTAGCATACCGCTAACTTCACGACGTAATTCGTTACCTCTAATCCCATCTAAAATTCCAGATAATTCTAGTACTTTTACACTCAAATTCATGGTTTTATTTTCCGATTGTTTGGCTTGAAAACTATGTAGTTATATTTTGGCATTGACCTAATTAAACCGCAATAGATAAAATCTGCAATTAGCTTTGTTTTAATACTTGCTGATTACTATTATTTGCTATAGCGGTAAAAAAGCTAGCATCAACCCATTGCCGAGAAATTTCAAAAGCTTCAAAATAGCCGTCTTTTTGACCTAACTCTCGTGCCCAAAAGCGAGACAGAACAAGTATGGCATCAAGTTGCATAAATGTTTTGTTTAACTCCGATTCATAACAACCGATCGCTGCAACTTTTTCCTCAATTACAGAGGTGATATCTACAAAAAAGTTGGGTTCAAAACCCCGCAAAAAAACAGGTGGTGCTGAATACCACAAGGGTATATTTTTGCGGGTAGCAACATTAGAAACTGCGATCGCACACACTTCATGATCTCTATGCCCATATTTTTCAGGTTGTGGTGCGTGAGTAATAATCAGATCCGGTTGCCAACGCCCAAGAGCTTCTTCAGTAACTTTAATCACTGCTTGTGTGGAGAAATTGCACTCCTCAAGTGCATGAAACTCGTAAGTTGCACCGATGATTTTACCAGCTGCATCTGCTTCTTGATGACGTGTACCCTTCACAGGCGAACTAGAAAGACCGCCATCAGTCAAAATTAAGCAACGAACATTCCATCCTGCTTGAGACATCAGACTGAGAGTACCAGCAGCAGGTAAAACTTCATCATCAGCATGAGCATAGATTGTTAAGACATTTCGCTGACCAAAATTTTTTGAGTCTGAATGAGTGTTCATAGCTGTTTTCTTTCTAGACTGGATTTACTAGTTAAGAGTTAGGAGTTAGAAGTTATGAGTTAGGAATTAAAAATTATCTTCTTTGTCCTTCTTCTTTGAAGTTCTAAGCGCCGATTTCTGGCACTTAGAATTCTCTCCTTGTCCCCCTTGTTCCCTCTACCTCTCAGACCTCTTTTGGAGGCTGCCAAACAGATGCACGGATGATACCTGACAAAAGTAACAAGTTATAAATAGCCCATGCACCATTGAGTAGGTGAACCAAAGGATTATTTAGATTGCCAATTGCAAAGCGGTAAAGGCTCCATAATATTCCTAGAATAGTGAGGACACAAATAATCAGTTGGGGCCAAACCAATTGGAGATAAGTTCCAGATTGCCGCTGCTTAGGTGTTACTTGGAATTTGAGGCTACCCCCAAAAAACACACTTAATACGGCTTGAATGAATAAGGGAAATAAGGCGATCGCATATTGTTCAGCTCGCCAAACTTCTCTAGCAGGAATGCCCCAAGTAGCGGTGATAAAAGTTAAACGGTTGATAATAAAAGCCGGGAAAAAGTGTAGGGCAAAATCAGGTCCGTAGGTTTTAACTGGAACGATATCTGTGAAGAAATAGATGATTGGGCAACAAATAAAAACAACAGTCGCAAAACCAGAAAAATAGCTATACATTGTCTTAAAGTAATGCAATCGTTGCCAAAACGTTAGCCCTGGTTTTGCCAATGGATTTTCTCTCATTAGCACTTGGATAGTACCTTGTGCCCAACGTAGTCGCTGTTTCAGGGTAGATTTTAAGTCATCTGGTGCTAAACCTTCTGCTAAAAGTTCATGATGATAAACAGATTTCCAGCCAGCACCATGCAGACGCATGGCTGTATTCATATCTTCGGTAATACTATTACTGGATACACCACCAACTAATTGAAATTCATCTAAACGTTTTTCATTTTTGGCATACTCATCAGCAAAATATTGCAGCCCAACACTAATCAGTGCTTCACGCCTTAATACTGCATCTGTACCTGTATAGAAGGCGGCATTCATGCCATCTTTACCCTGTTGGAGTGGGCCATAAAATAAATGTGCTTGATGCCCAAACGGATCGCCTGGAGGAATGTTGTAAAAATCCTGGGGTGTCTGTACAAAAGCAATTTGATTCTGCTCATATTTCCCTGTTAAAAGATTATAGGTGGAGAAATAAGGCAGAACTCGCTTGAGAAATTGTGGTCTGGGAATGTGGTCAGCATCTAGGGTAAGAATAAACTGTCCTGAAGTTTCCCCAGAAAAAATCGCGTAATTGAGATTACCCGCTTTAGCGTGGTGGGGTACACCAGCTGGTTTGGGACGAGCAATGTAGCGAAAACGAGCGAGTTCAACTAGTTCCAGTTCTTTCTTGCAAATAGCTTCTTCTAAGGCTTTCCGTTCGATAATTAGGCGATCGCGTAGCGTTTTTGCAGGAGAATCGCTTATACTTTGATGAGCTGGAGGTAACCAAAGTATAAGCGATCGCAAACTTTGCACAAATCCAGCCGCAGGCTGGTTCACCACTAATTCTGATGATGTTTGCAGCCATTGTTCGGCAGTTTGAGTATTAGGTGTCAGATTTTCCAGCTGCTTCAAGCGCTCCAACAAACTAGAATGTTCTGCATCAATCCGTTCCGCTTCTAGTTGTAATTGTGGTGAGAGCAAATCTTCAATACACAATCTTTCTGTCATCGCTCGCATATCAGCCGAGTTACCATCATCCAGCACATAAACGCGTAACTTTGTTGGTGGGTAATCCATTGCTAGAGCGGCTTTGGCAGTTTCTTCGACAATTTCTGTTGGCTCGTTGTAGCAAGTGACAAATACATCCACTGTTGGCCAGTCGGCTTTGGGTAGAGGTGGGGTCATCTGGTCGAGAGACTTAATTTGTCTGATTAAAGGTCGCCACAACCCAATTACAAACATTACACCACCGAAATAGCTGTAAATCTCTGCTATCAGCAAAGGAATCGAGATCCACAGGGCATCAAAATTGATGGAATGGGTGACGCGCCATTGCAAATACCAGATACCAAAAATTAAATTGATTTCTGCCAGGTAGCGAAATAACAGCGTTCTTTTTTTGAGTATTGAGCGGCTGTTACCAGAAAAGTTTGTAAGAGAAATTGAAGTCATTTTAGTACCGATAGTTAATGTATCTGCATTCCCATCAAAATAAGTATTCCCTAGTTAGATTTGTGGCTAACAAATTTTTCTTGATCAACCCAAAATTAGCGTTGCTCTATTGAACTACGTCTCTACAAGGATTTTGGTATTACTAGGATTTATGCAAAATTACACACTGTAGTAGCGTGACCGGGCTAAAATAGTGCAATAGAAAATGTTCGTAGTTGTGCTTTAGCGCTAAACAAAGCTAAAATCTATCGCAACATTTAAGACTTGACACGCCAGTAGGGGCAATTTATTAATCATTTGGTGTCAACTTAAGCTGAAATCTTTTGACTGTATGAGTTTTGCCCTCATCCCCAGCCCCTCTCTCTCCCAAAATTGGAAGAGGGGAGCAAATTCTCTACTTTATACCAATTTGAAAAAAGAATGTGACAGATACATACGGACATACCTTTGTTCTGTCTGGCTTTCTTAATGCGTGAATTTTGAATTTTGAATTGGTATTAGTTCCCCTTCTCCAATATGGGAGAAGGGGTTAGGGCGTGTTTTCAAACTACTGGTTTAGCCCTCTAACTTTTTAGATCCCCCTAAATCCCCCGATAAATTGGGGGACTTTAAGAGACTCTTAGCCCCCCTTTTTAAGGGGGGTTGGGGGGATCTAAGACTTTGAAAACACGCCCAAGGGGATGAGGGCAACCCTAGAACACAGGGTTTCAGTTATCTTATTTTGTGCCAGTTACTAGGTGAGTCTTTTCACTATCTGAAACCCAGTAACTTCCAGAACTATCAGAAGTTAACTTGGTTTGTTGTGTGGCGCTGTTTGGTAGACCTCGCCCAGAATCTCCCTTGGTAACTGTCTGCCACCAAAGAGAGTTCATAGTGGTAATCGGACGAATTAAGGGTTGTCGATTTGTCACATTGTATAGCAAGGATTGCAAAATCATACTGTTGGTGCTGCTGGTGAAACCAACTGCTGTTTTGCCGGTGGTTTCATAGAAGCCCTCATAAAATCCAACTAATGGATTATATAAGTCAGTCGTTCCT
The DNA here is from genome assembly GCF_034531255.1 of Nostoc sp. ChiQUE01b. Lineage (NCBI taxonomy): Bacteria > Bacillati > Cyanobacteriota > Cyanophyceae > Nostocales > Nostocaceae > Nostoc > Nostoc sp. ChiQUE01b. The sequence goes on from NZ_JAVRBM010000081.1 coordinate 33,557, forward strand.
TCCTGTAACTGTTGACTATACTTATTGTCTGGAAGCAGGGCATTATAGGCAAAAGCTACTGCTGTACTTACCAATCGCCCTTTTGGTACTGGTTGACCGTCATCTCCTAAAGCTACCCAAGACTTCCCTTGTCCAGTAATTGTACTGTGGACAGTGTAAGGTTTACGATCGATCAAGGTGGTGGCTGAGGCTGTGAGAGTGCCGGTGCGACGGTAACGTTCAGCTTGTGCTTGAAAAATTGGTTCAAAGAGCGATCGCATTTTTGGATCTAGTCCAAACTCCAATCCATAGAGTACAAAAGGATTGCTAACTGTGTATTGGTTAACTTTGGAATTAGTATCTGTGCGATGGCGTTGAATTGGGACTTTCAATCCCTCCACTGAGGCAGTTTGATATTCACCCCCAACAGCAGAACGAGCGAGATTAAACCCCCATAATTGAAAAGCACGAGCGGCATATTCCTCATAACCCAAGCGGGTTTCGGGGTTAACGCGGGTCAGATATCGCCCATCTTGTTCTTTGGTAACGGTGGCACTAGAAAGAATACCTTCGCGCACCACACGCAAGTATGACCAATCCAAGACAATTTTATCTACGGCAGCCGTGTATTCTGGATGACAGCTTTTTAAGTTGTAAAGTGCTGCCAGCATTCTACCTAAATCTAAAGCTGACCAACCGTTTCCTTCTGAAACTGGATTTCCACCATAATCGACTGGTTGGAGAGTTCTGGTATCATAACCTCGACTCGGCAATTCCCCAGCAAACAACGGTAACTTTGTCAAGGCTGCTAAGAGATGGCGGGTGCGCTGGTCAAATTCTTTAGGGGTAATTGTATCGAGCGATCGCGCTGCGTGGAGTGCAGCAAGATAATCTCCCAATCCCCAGAGGGTTGCACCTTTGAAATCACTGCGATCGTCTATCAGCCCACTCTTGGAGTGATAATTTGCTTGAAAGTATCGCCAAGCCGCCTCTGCATAGCGCCGTTCAACAGGCGTCAGTGGTCGAGCTAGTTTCAGGTTAGATGATGACTGGGGACTATCTACTGGTGGAATAGGTGCAACGGTCACTTCTATAGGTTTAGAAGTATCCGCAGAGGTTGCGATCGGAGTAGTAACAGTAGAATTCGGTTGATTTGCAGGTGTTGCACTAGAAGCATTTTCACTCGGCTTACCAGTAGAATTCGGTTGATTTGAGGGTGTTGCACTAGAAGCATTTTCACTCGGCTTACCAGTAGAATTCGGTTGATTTGAGGGTGTTGCACTAGAAGCATTTTCACTCGGCTTACCAGTAGACACACTCGCAGAAGTAGAAGCAATTAACGGGTGATTTCCCCTAGCTTTGTAGTATAAAATCTCCAAAATTAACCCATTAGTATTACCTGTCAAAGCTTTGTTGGGTTGTTTTGATTCTTCATAGATACCAGCATAGTAACCACTATCATCAGGACTGCGGAGATCCTTGACTGCATCAAAAACTTTTTGGGCATAAGCATTATCTGGAAACAGATAGCGCCAGCCAAAAGCAGCTTTTGTACTGATGCTGCGAAACTGGGGATAAGGTTGATTGGCATCGGTAATAGTTGCCCAATTTGCACCGTTGGCGTAAACGGTGTTGTAGAGAAAATAAGGTGCTTGGTCGATATTATCTTCTGTTACCGCAGTTAACTGACCTGTGGTATCAAAACGCCGTTTTTGCACATCTAAAACCCTGGCAGCAAAATCAGCTAACTCACCTTGCAAGCCAAATTCAATTCCATCAAGGATATAAGACTCACTCACAACGTAATTATTAGCGTTGGTACTTTGAAAGTCACGGCTATCAACCGGAATTTGTACACCATTAATTTCAACTAGCTTAAACGGTTCTAAAGCAATAGCCTTGGGTGCTGAGAAACCCCAAAGTTGATAACCCCTAGCGCCGTATTCTTCGTAGCCGAGTCGTCCTTCTTGCACTAGTAAGGTTTTTTTGTCAGGGAGAACAGTAGCACCAAAAAGTTGTCCATCTTTGAGCGATCGCGCCACCTGCCACTTCGCTACAATTCCTTTGAGCCACTCATTATATTGAGGATGACAGGTACGGATGACATCAAACGCAGCCAGTATTCGCCCAACATCCAAAGCAGACCAACCAATACCCTGTTCTAGTGGATTGTTGCCATAATCAACCATCTGCGCGGTGGCTGCGTTATAGACTTTATTGGGCAAAGCATCTTCAAATAACTTCAAGCTGTTGAGAGTTGTCAAAAACTTATTGAGGCGGGAATCAAAATCTGCTTGATCGGTAAGATTCAACCATCGTGCAGCATTCAATGCCATCAGGTAGTTACCCATATCCCAGAGTGTACCTGAAGGATAACCCCCTGTAGAATTGGTAAATCCCGTTGCTGGCTGATAATTTTTGACAAAATACTGCCAAGCAGCACGAGCATAAGTTTGTTCTTCAGATGTGAGCGGGGTTGTAATATTGCTACAGCTATTGGAATTTTGAGATAAGACTGGTGTCGGGATGTAAAACAAAAATTGCAGAAATGTTCCAATTAGGAACAATGCAACCCATCTCAACAGCTTTTGTTGACGGGGTTTGTATATCATAATGTCAAGAAAGAGTTAACAGCGTCGATGTAATTCGTAATTGATAATTCGTAATTCGTAGTTACAATCAGTCGGGGCTTCTACTCTCCGCTGATTGGCGTTTTTCCATAGTTTGATATCCAGAAAAAATCTGCATAGTATCTGACTACAGGATGATAGTCGTAAAAATTCTGAATATCAGGGTGGATTATACGTAAATTTTATATATTTTTTTCTAAATGGGGTCTGTATACGCAAACAGTTTGTATATTTCCCAAAAAAGAAATGTTATGGAGAAAGTTTCTCCGATAAATTAAGTAAATACACGGGCAAAGTTGAGTGTGTTTTCCATTATGTTGATAACAGTTCTGTATATTATTAAGTAAGTACGATATGGCTAATGACAAGACGCTTTTTGAGCAAGGAATAGCATTTTTGCAAAATAATCCTGTCGTAGCAGGAATCATGTTGATTGCTGTTGTTGTCACTGGTCTAGCAACGTTTACAAATGCAATTAGAGATTTAGGAAAAATACTGAGTAGGCTTGTGATATCTTTTACAGTAGTTGTTGGTTCTGAAGATAAGCCAACTCGCCTGTCATCCGAGCAAATCAGAAAGCTGCTTGTGGGTAAAGTTGAATATGGAAAACTTATTGAGCCTACAATTCCAGAAATGGAAGGTAATTTAGGCACTTGGTACGATGCATATTACTATAGCGATGGAACAATGCTCTATCGTCGCACAGCCTCCGAGTTTAATACTGAAAAGTGGGTTTGGTCTTTGGATGATAGAGGAAGTTTGTGCAGAGGGACATCTAATGAACAGATGGTCTGTCGGAGCATAGAGTCTATTGGTGAAAACTGGTATCAGGCAGTTGGTTTTAGAACAGGAACAGTTCGATGTAGATTTCAACTTAAGTCTGGTAAGCCAAATGATCTTGTGTAGCCTAATTCATAACTTTTTCATAGGGTAATATGAAGTTAGTTTTAGAGAAGCATTGAGATTATGACTCTGGCATCAAATGGGCAAGCAGCTATTATTCGCACAGAACGCGGACTGACGATCGCCGGAACACGTATCACTTTGTATGACGTGATGGATTATGTGACAGAACAGTATCCACCTAAGTTTATCCGAGGCTTGTTCGATCTGACAGAAGAACAAATTAATGCTGCCCTAGCTTATATTGAGACAAATCGTGCCGATGTTGAAGCTGAGTATCAAATAGTTCTCAAGTCAGCTGAAGAGCTTCAGCAGTACTATGAAGAGAAAAATCGTGATCTCATTGCCCGGATTGCCCTAAAGCCTCCAAAGCCTGGAACTGAAGCGGCTTGGGAAAAACTTCAGGCAGCTAGGGCAAAGCGTGAATCTAAAGCATGATTTTTTTGATCGACCACAATCTCAAAGGACATGCACTGGTTTTCTTTGGTGCGATCGCTAGTCAAGGTTGGCTTGATACTGTATCGATTCAATTTGTCACATTTGCTCAGATGGAGTTGTCAATCAATAGTGATGACAGGGTAGTTTGGCGAGTAGCTCAGGAAAACCAGATGATTTTGCTCACAGCCAATCGTAGTATGAAAGGGAAGGATTCACTAGAGCAAGTCATGCGTGAAGAAAACACTGCAATATCTTTGCCTGTGATTACGATTGGAAATAGCGATCGACTGCTAAATGATTCCAAATATCGTGAACGGTGCGTTGAACGTTTGATTGAGATTGTGCTTAATATTGACGACTATAGAGGTTCGATGCGGATTTTTATTCCGTAAAGAGTTACCAATAATTTGCACCCCCTACGAATTATTAGGAGATTAAGCTAGGCTTGTTTTCGTAGGATGATTCTTGTATTTCAGGGCGGGCGAGACGCCCTGAAATACAAGGGACGGGCTTTTCGGCCCATCCCACAAAACTAGCAAAATCATCCCGCAAATATGCAACGCCAAAAAAAGACTTGGCGATCGCTTTAGTCAATAACGCTCAACTATTTCCACCGCAGAGATGCCACCTCTGCTAATCTGTCGGCTAGTACTGTAGAAAGTCAAGATAGCGAAAATGGAATCTGGTGCGATCGCAGCTAAGATACTCCAAATTATTTTTAAACTAAACCGTTTAGTTTAAAATAGTTATTAGTGAATTTTTGACTTAATAATGACTTATAACTTCTTGAGAAGTTACGATAAAATCACAATCGAATTTCAATTGAGACATTTCCTTTTAGGCAAATAAAAGCATCAAACAGCAATGCCTCTTTTGTCGAATTTCACCAATTTATAGTAAATCTCACTTACCAAATCCCATGCCAAATCGTCATTATCCTCCCGCCTACTTACGCTATCTCAAAGCCAGGTTATGGAATCTAGGGCGGCCTGGTTTTTGGGGAACTGCGATTTTTTTATCTGTAGTTGGGCTAGCAACCTGGGAATACTGGTCAAACCCAGATATTTTCGTTTATAAGCAAAAAAAACCAGTCGTTTTACAAAAGTCTGCTGATTCTTCCCTATCAGAAGAAAACAAAGCTATTGCAGCAGATATTGATAACCTACCAGTTTTATTTAATGACTTTGAGCAAGCAACTCCCTCATTAACCGCAAATGCGCCTGAAGAAAAGACTGAGGCAAAAAAGAGCAAAGGCTTATTAGATGATGTAATTAACAAACAAAAGTCTGCTAATAATACCAAATTAAATCCTGGTTTAGGTGTTAACGGCGACACCTCCCCAGCCTTGAAAAATCCTTTTGTCGTCCAAACAGACAATTTATTGCGTACTGGAACAGTTGATAGTAGTAACCAGTTTCTAGGTCTTAAAACCTTAAATGCGGCGTCTGAACCAACAGGGGCAGACCAAACATCCTCTAGCCTGGGTGTTGGATTCACTAATCAAACCAATAAAAATCAAAATTCTCTCTCTATCAACCCTCTGCAAGCAGCGCTTAATCAATCGACAAATCAGAAATTGTCTGACTTCAATGGTACCACTGCAACTCAGACAAATGCTTCAGGTCAAGTCTTTGCTCCAGGAACAACGCTAATGCCACCCATCAACAGCTTAACCAGTCAGAATTCTTTACCAAACACTGGGTTAACTGCTGGGACAGGCAACACGTCAACGGGTACGAACTTACCACAAAATACCTACCCACAAAATCCCTACACTAATTTAAATAACGGTCAAGTAGCGCCTAATAATGGGTTAACTACGGGTACGAACTTACCGCAAAATCCCTACAATAATTTAAATAACGGTCAAGTAGTGCCTAACGTAGCACCAAGTAATACTGTACCTTACTCTAGCCAAAGTCCGAGTCAAAGTGTTGTCACACCCACAAATCCTGTGGTGTATGGGAATTATGGTTTACAGCAGCCGATTATGCAACCACCACAATCTAATTATGGAAATTATGGCTTGCAACAACCAACCCAATTACCACAATCTAATTATGGGAATTATGGCTTGCAGCAACCGACCCAACCACCACAATCTAATTATGGAAATAATGTGTCGCAGCAACCAACACAGTCTAATTCCTTATATCTTCTTCGCCAACTTCGAGACAAGTATAGAAGTCCGGGTCAAAACTGATTTGGAGTACGTTGGCTAGAAAAAGTCTATAGGACTCATATTTGATTTTTGCGAAGCTAGGTACACCTTTATTCCTTCTTCCCAGTCCCCAGTCCCTAGTCTCTACGAGTAATTCACGCCCATCAAATCGGATTGCTATAGTTAAGGTGATTGTGGGCTATTTGGAATCATCGGAACTTCTGGTGTTTCGGGTTGTTGCTGTTGTCGTTGCAAATATTTACTCAATACATAAGCCATATCCCCACGGGTTACGGGTTTTAATGGAGAAATATTGCCTTGAGCATCTGTATTCAGAAATCCCTCAGTAGCGACTGTAGCGATCGCTTTTCTAGCCCAAGTTGGGATAGATTTTTCATCTGGATGTGAAGCCAGAATCTCATTCACAGCAGCATCGGGAAACTGAAATACACCATAAGCCTGGGCGAAAATAGCCAGAGCTTCTGCCCTTGTCACCTTTTGGTTAGGGAAGAATTCATTGCCTCGATAACCTTTCATGATGTCAGTTTTTAAGACTGTCTGTATATCATTAAATGCCCAATAAGAACGAGGAACATCTGGAATAGTTAAATTTTCTTTGGTAACAGCTTCTCTTTTATCTAGGCGAAATGCTTTTACCATAATCGAGGCTAATTCTGCCCGACTCACTAACCTTTCAGGATAAAATTTGCCATCGGGAAAATTTGTCATCCATTTGACAGCAGTTACTTGTTGAATGGAATCAGCTGGTATTCCAGAAGTAGATTCTGGTACTTGAGCAATTGCTGGCAAGCTTTGTAGTAGTGCCATTAAAGATAGAGTAATTGAAAGCTGACGCATCATGATAAGCACTTTTAACTGCTAACGTGAATTTAAAAAACTACGTTACTGAGGTTAACGCAAAATTTAATCTTACGTTAATGACGAATTTGGGCTAGGCAATGTTGCTCCCGCTACGTAGTGCATTAGCTGGTTTTGATCATCAAGGGAGTAGAAATCAGCAAAAACTTGTTTTTTCCCTTTGATATTTTGGCGTTATCCGCCCACTACTATGGACTATAGTCAGTTTTTCAGGAGTTTTGGGAATGACAGCAGCAGCAGATCCCGTAAAGTTGATGAAGCAAGAAGTTGGCAAAGCCGCCGCCGCCCTAGTCAAGTCGGGTTCCATTGTCGGGTTGGGTACGGGGTCAACTACAGCATATACGATTCAGTTTTTGGGCGATCGCCTCAAGTCTGGTGAACTCAAAGATATCATTGGTATACCTACCTCGTTTCAGTCAGAAGTGCTGGCGAAGCAGTATGGTGTTCCTCTCGCCACCTTAGATGCTATTGACCGCATCGATATTGCCATTGATGGCGCAGATGAAGTCGATCCGCAGAAGAATTTGATTAAAGGCGGTGGTGCAGCACATACCCGCGAAAAAGTCGTAGACTACCTAGCAGAACAGTTCATCGTTGTGGTAGACAGTGGCAAGTTAGTAGACCGCTTAGGTTCTACTTTCGCTGTACCTGTGGAAGTGATTCCAATGGCAATTACTCCTGTTACCAATGCCATCAAAAAACTCGGTGGTAAACCAGAACTCCGCATGGGTGTAAAAAAAGCTGGGCCAGTAATCACTGACCAAGGGAACTTTGTCTTAGATGTCAGATTTGACTCTATTGAAGATCCAGTTAGCCTAGAAAAAACATTGAATAACATTCCTGGCGTCCTGGAAAATGGTATCTTCGTTAACTGTGTCGATTTAGTTTTAATTGGTGAAGTCAAAGATGGTCAGCCATTAGTGCGGCAACTGTAATAATTTTAGATTTTGGATTTTAGATTTTAGAGACATCTAAAATCCAAAATTAAGTAAGATTCTAGTGAGTTGAAACAGAAATTTGAAACCAGTGTGTTACGCGATCATTTAATATGATGTCCGGGTAATTAACCATAATAACCGGAACCCCACCCCGCAAAAGCTGCGCTTTAGCTCCCCTCCTCGCTTGCGGGGAGGGGTTGGGGGTGGGGTTCTTTTATTATGGGTGATTTGGCGGACATGATATAACTTTGAAGACAGTCGCTACAGACTAGAATTTAGCGCTAGACGATGACGTTAGTACCAACTACCAGATTTGTAGCCGTGAAATTATCCAAAGTCACCAAGACGTACAAAGAAGAAAGATTACCAAGGACTTCAACTAGTGTAGAAGTACCCGATTGCACAAACTGTAGATAACCATCTGAGATGGGATTACTGCTACTGTAGCCTCTACTCTTAAACAAGTCAGTAAGGATTAATTTATCCTCGCTTTTATTAAACAGGACTTACGCAACTGGCACAGGGCGATCGCAAATTGGTAGTACCAATGT
>NZ_JAVRBM010000082.1:0-39212 GCF_034531255.1 Nostoc sp. ChiQUE01b
CCCAATGCCCAATGCCCAATGCCCAATGCCCAATGCCCAATGCCCAATGCTCAATACCCAATCGAATTCTTGCCAAAAACTGTCTCATCATCGGCATCATCATCTAAATCTACTGACAAAATTGCGCCTTCACAGCTTTCAATTAGTCCGATCGCAGGGGTTTTGTTCCAATTAAGGTTTGTCTTTGGTGTGATTTTCACGGTATTTAAGAAGGGCTGCTGCGATGCCTGCGGCGGTAAACTACGCAAATGTTTCAGTTTTTGAAACAACTCTTTAGATAATAAAGCACCATTATCAGCAGCCAATTTTTTGTCAGTCGCAGCAAGGATGGCATCAAATAAGCAGGCATTGGTGAGATCGGCAGAATTAAGATTTGTCCCCATCAGGTTTGCCTGTTGCAGGTTTGCGCCTGTGAGATTTGCCTGTTGTAGATTCGCACCTGCAAGGTTTGCGTGTTGTAAGTTTGCGCCTGTGAGGTTTGCTTGTTGCAAATTGGCACCAGCCAAATTCGCCCCCATTAACTCCGCATTGGATAAATTTGTTTGCTCAAGATTTACCCCAGTTAACATCACTTGCAATAAAGAAGCTCCCGATAAATTGAGTCCAGACAGAGACTTAATTCGGGTTGCGAAGGCACTTTTATGTAAAACCGTTGTCCTAGCAATTAGCACACTCAGTACTTCTGGATTGAATTCTGTCAAATTGACTGGATTCCCACAAGGCCAAAATGGAACTTTTGTTTCTCGGTTGCAAGCACAAAGCAATAAAAACACATTCAGTCCCACCGCAGCATTCACCTGTTCAACATTCACAGGGTTTTGCAGTGCATGAAAATTAGTCAAAGCTTTGTGGGCTATCCCCTCATCTAACCAACGTCCTTGACAGTAAGCACGCCAGAAAGATAAAAGACGTTGAAACAAAACTTCAAAGGAAAATTTGTGCTTTTGCTGGCGGCGTAATCCAGCGATCGCTAGTTCTTCTATTTCTTGGCTAAGTATCCCGTAACCTAGTAAATTATAAATATTCTGGGCTACGCTACTGGGAGAATCAAGTACAAAAGTAGGCGTACCATAAGCTTCATCTTGGTACTGAGTCAGAAGTTTAAGTTGGGCAACAATCGCATCTGCACAAAGAGCTTCTCCTAACTTGAGATGCGAAAACTCAATTAAACTACTTTTCGCTGCGCCTTCGCCTGAGCTTTCTACATGCCAAATTTTAAAATAAAACGCTGGTAAACTATTAAATTCACCAGCTAGATTAATTTGATGACGTTGCGAGTGTAAAATTTTGAGAGCGATCGCTTGCATCTGCTCAAGTAAATGTTGGGGATGACGATCGCCGAGTAAATTAGCGATCGCTTCTGGAGTCCGGTGGATATGAGCCGTACCCGAACGCAGTAGCATTGTTTTGATCCCACCACTTAGCGGATAACCCAACAACCATCGACTGAGGCGATGATGAATTTCCGATAACAGAAAAGACTTTTGGGTATTAGCAGCTAACTGCAACAGTTCATCATCTAGCAATCCCTCGCGGTGCAAGATGCCCAACAAATGCAGCATTAGGGGTTGACGGACAAGGGCAGATAATTCTCTTAACTTTGATTGGCTGGCAAATAACCCTGCCTGTTTTAAAAATGTAAAGAAGTTTTGAGTAATGGGTAATGATTGCACTTTTGCCCATTGTTGAAACCATTGTTTGAGTTCGTCCACATCTAACGGCTGAATAATAATTCGCCTCAACAACAATAGGGGTAGTTCGGAAATGATTTCTGGTAACGTCTTTGACCGACTCGTTAACACAATTTTGTGCCGCTGCTGAGATTGAAAGTTCAGTAATTGCTGAATAAAAATTGCTTGTGTCCTAATACCTCCAGCAGAATGGGGCAATTCATCCAAACCATCCAGCAGCAACAGACAAGGGAGATTTTCTTGCTCTAACCAAGTTGAAAGATTAACAGGAAAGGCAGAATTTAGAGTTTCGATGAGAGTTTTACCGTATTTTACATCTCGTAACCTAATTACTATAGGCATCCAAGTAGGGTATAATTCCTGTGCTACCTGTGCTGCCCAAAGTTGGCAAAAACTAGTTTTTCCATAACCAGGTTCTGACTCAATAACAGCGATCGTTTCTAAATCAGTTAGCTGTTGCTGCGCCCATGTTTTTAAATCAACTGGTAAACCAGCTTTTTTATCTTGCTCAGAAATATTTTCTTCTATTGGTAAGCCTTTTTGTGGTACATAGATATCCTTAAGAGCAAAGGATTCCATTAGCAAAGGCATACTGAGGTTTTTAATTAAACTTGCACGGTAATGTTCTCGGTGCAAATCAATTTTTTCACTGACTGTAGAACCAACTTCTGGGGTGATGAAACCGGGAGATAATGAAATCCCCAAACGGAAAAATTTTTGCAGTTGGGCTAAAGGTGCAGCATTCTCGGTGACGACTACCAATATGTCACCAGGAAGTGAGTTGACTAAACGCTGTGTTAGAAGTTTCGCTTCCGCTTCCTCTGCACCATTGGCAACTAACCAAGCGATAGCAGCATTATTTATTTGTTGCACCACTAATGAATCTGCAACCGAAGACAGTGCTTGTTCAGCTTGAGTATCAGTCAATTTACCTGGGCTGAGAGTTTTCAGCAATCCTTGTAGTTGCGGTTCTTGGAGGATGAATTTACCAACGTCCTCTTTAAGTATGTGTGGTTGTATGGGTATAATTGCCCGGTCTAACCACGGTTTTTGTAAGCTTGCTTCCTGCTCTAGAATTGCTTGCAAAGCTTGGAGATAGGCAATTTGAAACGCTAGCCATGTGCCTTCGTTACGTTTTAAGGGTTTTTTTTGGCTGAGGCTACGCAACAGTTTTTCTGTCAACTGGGAAATGACACTGATTTCTTCCCAAACAATACTTAAGGGCAGTTCTAAAACTTCTACCAAGGTACAGATATCAAAAGGCATGAGGCTTTTGAGTTCCATATCCTGAACAATACGGTAGGCAATACCTGCCAATTGCCCTCCAGAAAAGCCTCTGATTTGATTGATTGTGATATGGCGTTCTGCCAACCAGTGCCGAATACTCAGGTTCATTTAATCACACATACGATCGATTTATCAGTTTACAGCACTCAGTACTGAGTGCTGAGTCCTGAGTGCTGAGTATTTTTTCTTACTAAAGTAGTTTTGTACTATGGTTGATACCCCGCTCCTCGTGGGCGGTCTTTTAACTCAGCACTCGGAACTCAGAACTCAGCACTCTTCATGAAAACAGGTGACAATGAGGAAGACAAAGTTTTGTATCAAAGTTGTTTTCTGATTGGTAAAAAACAGTGCCAATCTAATTGAGTGGATTGTAAACAACTCGCCGCTAAATCGGAGTACCGATTGTGGGTTACGCTTTATCCCAGATTTCACCTATCGTCATAGGGACAATTGTCCTTCTAGTTGACAAGCAATCCCCGGAATTTCGGGCGAGTTTACAAAAGTCACCCCAAGAGCAGCAATATTATTGGCCGCGTTTATATCAGCATCATGCTCCAACCCACAATGCCCACACTTAAAAACTTTTCCGTTGCGATACGACTTCCCTTTGATTGGGTGGACGTGGTGGCAGCGCAAACAGGTTTGACTCGTATAGGTAGGTGGTACAAAAACAACAGGTATCCCAGCAATATTTGCCTTGTACCCAACAAACAAACGCAGCTGATAAAACGCCCAATTATTAGTTCTACGACGCTCTACTTTGCTTCGTCGCTTTTGATTCAAAGACTCTCGAATGTTAGTCAAATCCTCAAAAGCCAATGCCGCGTTTATCGTGAGTGCATCTTGAACAAGTTGCTTACTAATATTGTGATTCAACCATTCTTGAAACTTCCGTTCTCTCCCGGAAAGCCTTCTCAAAAGTCGTCTAGACGACCGAGTGCGTTTGGATTGAACGTTAGCCCTGACCAAGCTTACGCGGTCACGAACCGATTGAATCTGCTTACCATTCCACGATTTCCCCGTGGATGTGGTGGCAATATCGCGTCTCCCCAAGTCAACACCAATCACCTTTGGAGTCCTACCAGTGGGCTGAGTCGGGATATCAACGACACAGTTGATAAAATATTGCCCCTGTTTGGTTCTATTCAATGTTGCGCTAGTGGGGTTTTGCCCCCGCAGCAGTGCAATTTGATAACCACCAATAGACAATTTAAATTCAACTCGTCCACACATCAAAGTTACCCCTACAGACTGGCTTTCTTCCTTATAAACAAAGGTGCGAACATCCAAACCAACAGAGGTGGGTCTAAATTTGTGGATTTGCTTAACAGCCTTAGCGTTGCCAATAACTCTTCTGATAGCCTGACAAACATGGTTAGCTTTCAAGCCCGTTGCCTCACGCACAGGTTTATAAACCTTGTGGTGAAGCTTGGTAGTATTCCAACAATTATCACGCTTGGCCACCTCCAATATCTGATTGCAAGCATCAGCAAACCCTTCTATTGTGTGGTCGATTTCGCCACAGAAGTTAGCAGGGACTATAAGCTTGCATTTAACAGATATGGATTGAGTCATAGTACTATTATAACTCATCCACGTAAATTATTAACGACAACTCGCTCACCCCGCGCATTGTTTGAACTACGTTCAGAGCCATTTGGGGGTGAAGCTCATTGCCGTTCCTCCATTTCTGAGGCAGCGCGTTGGGCGGCTCTGCCGACTTGTAGCGACTGCCGTCTCACCGCCAACTGTTCCAGTGTGGCGGGAGTCTCCTGGAGGTGCTAGATGAGCCATCGCCCTCTAAAATTATTGTTAATCGACCAAGACCCGATTTTTCGTTTGGGATTACGGGTAGCTCTAGAAGCGATTCCTAACCTAGAAGCGATCGCAGTTGTAGAAACTGATACCATTGCCTTGCAGATTCTAGCAGAAATTGCTGAAAAAGACCCTAACCAGGTAAATTTGGTAGTTTTAGAATTTGGTAATGGTCGCTCTACCACCAGTCAACAGCTAGGCTTACAATTCTGTCGGCAACTCAGAGCTTTATATCCCAACCTACCAATCCTGCTCCTCAGTTCTATTCAAGAGCAAGGACTGCTATTAGCAGCGAAATCTATTGGTGTAAATGGCTACTGCCCCAAAGGTACACCACTTTCTGAGTTAGTCGCCGCCATGCAAGAAGTTGCAGATGGTGGTTCCTATTGGTTCCAGGACACGCAAGCAATAATAACTCCTAACTCCTCACTCCTAACTCCCAACTCCTCACTCTTAACTCCTAACTCCTCACTCCCCTTCTCTAAACTGCGAAATAATTTACGTTTGTCAGGAATTGCTAACATTAATGCTACCTTAGCCGCAGTAACAGTACAATTACAAGTTCCCGGACTACCAGTACTAGATCGAGCCATCCTAGCTGGACAGCGGCGAGAACTGCAAGCGGCTCGTTGGTTGCTAAATCGGTTGTTGGTTTCACCACAAGAAAGGCAAGAGGAACAGATTCCAGTTGCCCATCAGCCGCCTTTGACTCCTTCGTTAAGTAATGCCATTCAGCAAAGGCAAACTGTATCACCTTTACTTAGTCCGGGAACCCTACAATCTGCCTTGTTTACATCTTGCATTAATAAGCTTCAATTTCCTTTAAGAAATGTCACAGATATACCTTTAGAAATTGACATCTTTCGTGAAGATAAAAAACGGGAATTACTTTATCTGATCCTACAAAAATTGGCTGACCAGTTGGATGAACTGCGTGCTTCTCAAATAGAGATGAATCAATTATATGAACTAAAAAATACCTTAATGCGTGATTTATGGCAAGTAGCAATTATAGATTTTTTTGGGAAATTTTCTCGGATAAAAGTAGTTAATCAAAATATAGAAATTCTTAATTTATTGCTAGAAAATACAGAGGTTTTGCAAAGAGACATTCTCCAAAAAATCCCGCTAGTTTGTGAGTTGTATTCTTATCTTTTATTTCAAACAGAATTGAGTATTGATAATAGCTCCTATCCAGTAGTTAGTGCTGAAGCCAAGTCCCAAGCATTGATGATTTTAGAGAACTTGTTGATTCAGGTAGCGAATGGAGTAGTGCAACCACTGTTAAATTATTTAGCAGATGTAGAAGAGATTAAGCAAAACTTTTATGGGCGTCAATTGATTTCTACAAGAGAGATTGAACGGTTTAGAAATGATTTGTCGTGGAAATATAGATTAAAAAATTATATAAACGAGCCAAAAGCAGTTTTTGAAAGTCGCTATGAACTATTTGTAATAGTACCTCGTGGCATTGCCAATACTTCAGTTTATGCTCCTCGAAATCAAGAGTTAGTAAAACTTTCTAATATTCCTTTAGTAGTGACATTGCTCCTAGAATTTAGTGATGCGATCGCACCGCGTTTAAAATCACTATTAGCTTTTTTAGGTAGCGGTATAGTCTTCATACTTACCCAAATAGTTGGTCAGGGTTTAGGTTTAATCGGTCGTGGTATCCTTCAAGGTATTGGTAGCGTTTCGTCAGTAGAAAAGAACTTTAGACGAAATAGCGATCGACCTAAATAAACCAACGCAGCAAAGGAGCAGCTTTCTAGAAATCTTTCTCCAATGACAAATGACAAATGACAAATGACAAATGACAAATGACAAATGACAAATGACAAATGATTTTATTGGACTAGCAATTTCTTATGTTTACGCTATCGGTCTGCTTGTCATTGGCGAGGGATTGCGTAAGCTGTTTGCTGTGAAGCCAGATTTGACTCGCAAAATAATCCATATTGGTGCAGGGATGTGGGCTTTCGGCGTCCTGCTACTGTTTAGCCACTGGGAAATCGGAATTATACCTTTTGCTAGCTTTATCGGACTGAACTACCTGTTTTACCGCTACCGAATTATCGGCGCAATGGATACCCAAGATAGCTCACCTGGCACGGTTTATTTCGCTATCTCAGTGACACTGCTGTTCGGGCTACTGTGGCGACCAGAGGGGCCAGTAGATAGCGCTCCAATTGCTGTAGCAGGGATAATGGCCATGACCTGGGGTGATGCACTAGCAGCATTAATCGGTAGACGTTTTGGGCAGCATAAATACCAAGTGGGAAGTTCTGTACGTTCCTGGGAAGGTTCAGCAGCAATGTTTATAGCGAGTACAGTAGTGATTTTCTTGGTACTGTTACTGCTACCTGGTTCGTCCCTGAGTCCCCTAGCAACGCCTTTAAGTTTAGGATGGGCCTTGTTGACGGCGGTGGTAACTGCTACTTTCGCAACCCTCGCAGAGGCAGTCTCGCCCCACGGCACAGATAATCTCAGTGTACCTCTAACAGCGGCGGGAGTAGTTTGGATTTTCATGCAGGGTTTTTAAGGCACTCCCAATTATCTCGTTCCCAGTCTACAACTAGAATTTCAGCCACTCATAATGTAGATTCTCAATAAAAATAGCTATTTCATATCATGTCCGGCTAATTAGTTATCGTCAATTAAAGGGTTTAAAACCCCAACCAAAACACGTAGCATATTTTCAGTTGGGGTTTAAATTTCCATCTGAAAATATCTTTAATTTTGTTAGCGCAGCGTAAAGCCTTCTCTTCTCTTTCAGAGACGCTAACGCGAACGAGAGGCAACGCCTTCGGCATAGCTTCGCTTAGAGCGAATCCGCGTACTCTTACAGAGAAGCAAGCTACGCGCAGCGTCTCGTAGAGAGCGTCATTTTGAATTTTGAATTGTTAAGATTTCCTTTCTCTATGTAGAAAGCCCAAAAACCCCTCCCCTCTGCACCTGAAGCCCCTGAAGCCCCCCTGCGGTCTTAATGATAAGTCTTTTTTAACCGGACATGATATCACTGCGATGTCTGCGGCGGTCTGTGACGCTCAACGGCTGACTAACGCTGCACTATCGGTATCGCACTATTACAGCAGTTTTCATTTGCATGAAGTACAAAGTTACAGGTTTTGAGGCAGGAGGCAGATCGCTTTTAGCGTCTCCCCTTGGGAGAAGGCAGTTCTTGCTGGAGAGAAGAAGTAGAAACTCTTTATATTTGATAAATCAGTCCTGGATTTTGTACCTCACTTACTTGCAATCTGCTGTAAATCGGTGATTTATACCCCTAATTTTTAGGACCTAACTTTGGAGTACTGCTCCTTCATACTACAATACTACTATTTTAAAGTTGGCAGTGTTTAGAAACACAATATATCTGTGATCAAGAACACATATTTGTTGATTGAGACAACTATATGATCTTCCCCATATGGAGCTACAGCAAGAATACATCTTGTAACTTGATGTCCATCTTCTTTCTGTTAACTCCAGCGATAAACCGTTATGCTTCATTTTCTGATTAAGCAGAAATTGTCAAAGCATACTTGAAAGGATTTCCCACAATTGAAGAAGGCAGAAGCCTGTAAGTACCAATCAAAACTTTAGTTGTGGGTGATTGCCCACTATTACAACAAAGTTGTGTCGAGATATGTAATACCAGACACAAAGCATCCTTGCTTGAATCTCATGCTTTTAAGTGTGGGATTAAAACAAAGATGCCTTCATACCTCGTACCTTCTGCCTTCTAAATGCATTTTCCATGAAAAACCAACTCTAGCAACATAGGTACAATCAATATGAACTTTAAACAATTTGGTGTATTACTGTCTGTATCTACAATTCTTGGAATCAACGTGATTGCGACCAAAGTTTTGGCTGTAGACGAGCCTAGTATTACTTTTGGAGATGCACTCGGATCTGGTGGATGTAAAGTTGCCGATCAGCTTCCTGGAGAGGATGGTAGAAGCTTATCGATTGTCTTGGATAACTTTAATGCATACAATGGTGGCCGTAAAAAGTGTGTTTTACGTGTTCAAAGTTTTATTCCAAGTGGTTTCATCATCCAAGATGTACAAGTACTGTACCAAGGAACTACTGAGGTTAATAGAGGGAGTAAAGGTACCAGCTTAAGCAGAACTTATAGCTTTAGTGGTGGTGCTCTAGGTCAAGCCGTAGCTCCCCCTAAAACTACCAAGTTTACATCTGATAAGGCATTTGCAGAGCAAGATGAGATTACTGTTCTAGCTGCTACAGGTTTATGTAGTGGTGGTGGGCAAGGACTATTAGGTATTAATCTGATTGCACAATCCTCATCAGGAAGTAATATTTTCGTTGATACAGCCGATATAAATGCTGGAGATGTGAGACTTTATTTTGACCTAAAGCGTTGCTAGTCTTTGCTTTTAGCGATTCTGCGGATAGATGGTGATACACCGCACCAAATTTCAAATTTAGTGGTCTTCAATGAGTGGTGGGTCTAAATCCCCCACTAATTGAATCTACCGAATTTATTCTTCTTTAAGATTACAAATTTCTGTTGATGGAGAGTAAGATGATGTTGAGATTAAGTGATGCACGTAATTTTTTCATATTAATGTGCTTGTTTTTTTTCTGTTGTTATGATGCCAATTCATCTAGCACTGCTGCTCCAATAAACAACCAGCCAAAATTTTTGGTTAATAAGGGATGTAATGTAAGTTTCAATCCGCAAATAAATCAGCTTACACTTCGCTCCCCTATAACTGTAAAGGCACAATCGTCAAGGGCTAGATGTATCATTAGAATTGATACCTCTAATACACAAAAGCAATTTAGGCTCGTGCCTTTAGCTTTCAAAGGTGTAGTCAAAAAAGCACCAGCAAGAGTAGCTATCACATCATTTTTACTTGGCGATCAACCAACTCCATATCAAATAACATATGGAAGTGCTGTAAATTTTGATTTGACCAAGAAAATACTTCCAACTAACTATACAACTACAGGAAAAAGTGTTTTAGGCATTAATTTAGTATTAACAACAACCGGAGGAGAATTAGAATTGACAGATCTAAAGTTTGCACTTCAACAAAAATAAGTAGTTGGACAAAAACATTTACACTCATTGCGAGCGAAGCGTTCGCGCGCTCGCGTTCGCTCCATTCGCAATGACATTGTGTAATTAATTCTGTCCAATTATTTAACAAGCTCAATTCTGAGGGATGCTCCCCAATTCTGATGACATTGCGTTTGCAATCAAGCTGCTGTCAACATTGGCAAAGGCAGTAACCTTGTGGAAGTAAGTAATGATATCAGTACCTTCCTGAAGTTATTAGACCTCCTATGAAAATAGGGACTGGGGACTGGGGACTGGGGAAGGTGGGGCCCCCTCTGGGGATCAGGGGTAATGGGGATTGGGAAAGAGGTATTTTCATTGTTCCTTGTGAGCGCAGCTCATGGAGTCTCTTGCAAAAGTCCCCTAACACCCCACCCCCAACCCCTCCCCGCCTGCGGGGAACTCGGGGCCCCCTCTGGGGATTAGGGGCAGGGAGAATTTGACATAAGTCAAAGGCGGGGTGGGGTTCTTTTTTTGATTTATGCAAGAAGTCTATTAGAATGACCGAACAAGGCAAAAGTGAAAAGTGAAAAGGCACTCATAAAGAACAAGAAAAAATGGTTAAAGCACCATTATTTATTTATTGAAAGAAATAAAAATATTTATTTCGAGCGGAAAATGGCACGAGAAATAATATGTCCGTGATTATTTCCCCTAAATTTATTAATGGGGATTATCTTTTTACACTTCGGCTCCGCTCAGTGTAAACTTTTTACTTTTTACTTTTTACTTCTTAAAACTCCGTGCAAAAGTGCTAACTCCAATTGCGGCAGAAATGGAAGAAGCCTTCTAAAAACTCTTGCAAAGGAATGTTGGTATTTAACTTTTGCTTACTCCACTCTCTTGCAGTTCGTTCCAGAATTTCTGAAAAACTGGGATAGGTAGGAGATAAATTTGCTAGATATTTGACTTTAATTTTTTGTGATATTGCTAAGGCAATCAAATTAATTAATTCGCCAGCTTCTGCCCCCAATATCGAAGCTCCTAAAATTTCGCCGTTGTGTAGCACAATTAATTTACACATACCAGTGGTTTCGTCCCGAAGTTGGGCTGCTGCCACTGTTTTAAAATATTGTCGCAAAACTAAAATTTCATCTTGGCTAAATAGGCGTTTTGCCTGTGCCTCTGTCAAACCCACTTGCGCCAGCATCGGCACAGAAAATATCGCCCAAGGAATGGAGCGATAATCTGCTCGTAACCAGGGGAAAAAGAGTGCATTGTTCAGTGCAATTTTTGCTTCATAATTAGCAATATTGGCAAAGTCGTAACCACCAATTACATCACCACAAGCATAAATACGGTGGTTAGTGGTTTGCAGCTTATCATTCACAACTAAGCTACGCCGATGCCATTTCACACCTACTGCTGCCAGATTTAGGGATTCAAGATTCGGCTGTTGTCCAGTCGCTACTAAAATTTCATCAGTTTCAATGGCCTTATCTCCTGCTTGAATCCACTTTTTATTCTCAATTAGCCTCACCTGAGTTACTAGTTTTTCGGTGAGGACGCGCACACCTTCTACTTCCAACTGCGCCTGAAGCAATATGGCTATCTCAGGGTCTAGATATGGAAGAACATAAGGATGCTTGACTACCAGCGTCACACTGCAACCAAACCTTGCTAAAGTTTGAGCAATTTCAATGCTTTGGGGAATTCCACCGATAATTACCCAATTTTTAGGTAATGTCGTTCCTTGTAAAGATTGCCAAATATTAGAAAGGGTTAGATAGCCAGTGGCTTGCAATCCCTCAATCTCAGGAATTTCTGGACGCGAACCACTAGCCAGCAAATAAGTACGGGCGCGTAGTAGGCGATTGTTAACGGCAAAAGCCAGTTGGGGTAAAGATTGAAATTGACCACTGCCAACGATAACATCGACTCCCTGCGCGGCTAGGATGACTGGGGAATGCTGTTCTTGGAGATTTGAGGCGGCGCATTGAGCATACAGCATTGCTTCTTGCCACGCCATAGATATGTGGCATTCTTCTGAGGTATCAGTGTGTGTGGCATGAATACCAAAACCAGCCGCATCCTTCAACTTTTGCGCTAGTTTACCAATTTCGCTAAGAGCATGGTGATGAGTAAACCCGTAGTCTACTTTAGGTTGTACCAAGGCAACTGTAGCACGTAGTTGGGTTGCAGCAAGGGCAGCATAGTATCCAGCAAGACTGCCGCCAATAATTACAACATCGTAGTCAATTGTCATTTGTCATTTGTCATTTGTCATTGGGCATGGGGCATGGGGCATGGGGCATTGGGCATGGCTGAATAATCAATAGTTCTTCTTCCTTTGCTCCCCTGCCTCCCCTACTCCCTACTCCCCACTCCCCACTCCCCACTCAACGCTGTTAGTAAGCGTTGGTTATCGGACTCTTTACGTATAGCAACCCGGAAAAAGCGATCGCCTAGTTCTTTAAAACTAAGGCAATCACGGATTAAAATCTGGTGATGCTTGAGTAATTGTTGCTGTAACTGCAAAGTTGATTCTTGGGACTCAACCAGTAAAAAGTTAGTAGCACTTGCTTGGGGTTGCAATCCTGGGATTTCATTTAAACCCTGAAAGAGTTGGTTTCGTGCAGGTGGTAGCCATGCCCAGGTTTGCTGCTGAAACTCCGTATCCTGGAGTGCCGCAATTGCCGCCGCCGCTGCTAACGTGTTTACGGGCCAGGGGTCACGCCATAGCTGCCATTTAGCTAGGCAGTCAGGATGTGCGATCGCATATCCTAATCGCAGTCCTGGGAGACTGTAAAATTTGGTCAGCGATCGCAATACTACTAAATTCCTATATTCCTGCACCACCGGAATCAGGCTTTGTTCCTCATTGGGCGGCACAAAGTCCATAAATGCTTCATCCACCACAACCAAAGCAAATTGCTCCAGGTAGGGCAAAATAGACTCCCGTGACAACAGCTTTCCGGTTGGGTTGTGGGGGTTATTCAGCAATAGTCCACAGTGAGTGCTGAGTGCTGTTAGCGGATAGCTAAGGTTTAGCCCGTGCTGAGTGCTGAGTAAAACTAGTAACTCAGCACTCGGCACTCGTCGCTCAGAACTAATCAGGGGACACTCCAGCACTTTAGCGTTATACGCTGCCAAGGTTCGGTAGTAGTCGCCAAAGGCTGGAGTTATTAAAATTGTTGCTGCTAATTGTGCTAATTCTCTACCTATCAAAGTAAGTAATTCTGCTGAGCCGTTACCCGGCAGAATCCACTCAGAGGGCAATTGATGGAAGTGACTGAGAGCTAGTCTCAGTTCACTATAATTTGGGTCTGGATAGTGCTTAATATTACCAATTTGGGACACAATAGCAGCGATCGCGCTGTTTGGCGGTCCCAAAGGGCTGATGCTAGCAGAAAAATCCAGAATAGCATCAGGGGGACAGCCAGCCAGTGCTGCTGCCCAGGCTAAATTTCCCCCGTGTGCAGGTTGCCGCATTAAAAAAGGGTTCCCGAAGACAGAACCTATGCTTTTGGGGGTGCTACCTTTTCTCTAAACAGTTTTCCTGCCGAGAAGGCAGGAACCCTCGTTGCTGGAATTTCCATCTTTTCATTTGTTTTCGGGTTGCGACCTTCACGGGCTTTACGTTCCCGTGATTCAAATGAGCCAAATCCCACCAATGTCACCTTATCACCAGAGGAAACCGCTTCAATAATCGTTTCCAAAGCGGCAGTTAAGACTGCATCCGCTTGTTTCTTGGTAACACTAGCTTTTTCAGCTACGGCATCAACTAATTCACCTTTGTTCATGTCAAACTCCTGAAGGTTTACTTGAGATTTCAGTACGGATGCACATTAATACATTAGTACTGAAATCTCTGTTCGCAGAAATACAAAAATCATCCTTTGGGAGTATTTTTACTCAAAACGGCTGTACATCCCATCGGCTCGACTTTTCAATGAATCATTCTAAGGCGTTGTAGCCTGATGTGGATAGATGAAACCATTAATTTATATAGATTTCAGGATTTTTTGTAATTTTAGGGTACTTGTTTCACTAAAAACCACCCCAAAAGTAGGAAAAAATACCTAGTAAATCCCGTAATTGCAAAGAAAACAGGGGAGTGGAGAGGTGGGAAATGGTCAACGTTTGTTGGCATTCATTACCGATGTTGAAGAGTTATTGCTGAGATTAACCAATTTTTATGGAAATTGAAGGCTCAGATTCCCAATTTTTCTAAAAAGTCGGGGATTTTGCTCACTTTTCATGTAATGTGGAAAATCCAATCCGAAATTTAAACCCCTAGCAAGCTTCTTTTGTCGGGAAGCGGTAAAAATTAAAGCTTCTTTCCTACAAGGCTATCCATTAGTCACATCTTTCTTAACATTTGTGGTGGGGTCTGGCTGCGACAACTTCTTCTGGTGCATCAGTTACGCCTCTAATTGTCTGCCAAGGTATTTAGTATAGTAACTAGGCTTGTCTTTTAGCGGTGCAATACTGCAAGAAATAATAGAACACCTGTCAACATCACAACGGTTTTGCTCCCACCAGTTAAAGCGTTCTGCCAAACGATAGTTGTACTGGCGGCGACATAATTCCAGCCAGTTTTCAAACGTGGTTATCTGTTGCTTTGTTAGTCGTAGACAGTACTGGTAGGCGAGTCGCATTATTTAATCGCGTGGGGCTGCTGGCGGAAATAGCTCAAAGAAGTCCTGCTGATTCATATAATCGTTTGAGCATTGCTGAAATCTTTGTACCATAATCCAAATCTGCTGACCACCGCCCTGATAGCTGATCGATTAATGGCGCAATCCCGCGTGTGACAAAGCGAAACCTTGGATCTACTACTTCTTGTACCAAAGGTTCTAAGCTGGCGTAAGCTTTCAAATGTTGGATGTGCGCCCTCACTCCAATTCTGGCACTTGGAAAAGACGCAGCCTCCGAACCACCACCGATCGCACCTAAGCCTGCAAAGTTATTTTGCTCAGGTCTAATATCACCACCAAACCGTAAAAATCCAGTTTCTACACACATTTGGCAAAAGGCAATATCATAGCTCACTCCTTCTATACTTGCTTCTTCCCGATAAAGTTTTGGGATGTCAGGAAACTTTGCCAAAGCATTTTCATTGTTGTTTCTCAGAAATAATTGTAACTGTACTTCGGAAGTATTACCGTTTGACATCACCCGCGAAAATTGACCAGGGCAAACTACTAAATTCGAGCGTAAGCTAACGGTACGCGTTGCAGCATCCCAAGTGACTGCAATATTAAAATCTCGCAGTTCGATCGCTTTGACATAAACTATTTTGTGATAGGTAATCCGATTCACATTAGCTGCTTTTGAAAGGTCAATTCGTAAAAGGTCTATTAAGTCAATGGGAATGTAAGCATTACCATTAACTAAAACACCTTGCTCGGTGTAACTTTGTCCATTAATATTAATATTGATTGGCGGATAATTTGCTTCTGTCGGAGTTCCAGGAGTGGGGTCAATTACACGACTCCAAGTCACCAATCCATCGACAATTCCCAAAGCAAAATCGCGGCGACGAGTTTGCAGCAAAGCCCGATCCTCTGGATTGCTAAGAAACCCCACTTGTATCACCAAAGCTGGCAGCGTTGTCTGGCGACAGAATGCTAAACTACCCAATCCACTATTTGTATCTGGCTTGACTCCGCGATTCGGTAATTGGGGTACGCGGCGCAACAATCCCACTAGTAACTGTTCAGCATTGCTCTTGCGATCGCTATTATTAGTAATGTAGAAAACGCTAGCCCCACGCACAGAAGGGCTGTTAGCCGCATTAGCTGCAATTTCGAGAGCGACATCACCCCGACGACCGCGAGAATTGATCCAGGTGATAGTTTGGGCGGCGCTCAACTCATCAGGAACCGCCAAAATTTCCAAACTCCGCGCCCTCAGTTCCGTGACAATCAAATCCCGCAGCAAAATCATTTCTTTCGCTTCACTTGTACCACCTGCGATCGCACCTTGATCTATTCCTCCCGCTTCTTTGCCTCCATGAGCTGCTGATATAAAAATACGCCCCATTTTCAGTATTTCCTCTGATAAAATTAAGTCTAAGCAATTCTATACATCATTCTTGGTCTAGCAACAAGAATATAATAGCTATCAGAAGTCATTTGTCCTTTGTCCTTTGTCCTTTTTTCAAAGTTAATGCCCAATGACCAATGACTAATGACTAATGACCAATGACAAATGACCAATGACAAAGCCATGCAAATCCCCCGCTTGCACCCAGACACAATTGAGTCAGTTAAACAACGGGCTGATATTGTAGATGTCGTCTCGGAATACGTAGTTTTACGCAAACGAGGAAAGGATTTCGTCGGTTTGTGCCCCTTCCATGATGAGAAATCTCCCAGTTTCACCGTCAGCCAGACCAAGCAAATGTACTATTGCTTTGGCTGTCAAGCTGCGGGAAATGCCATTAAGTTTGTCATGGAGTTGGGGAAGCGTTCTTTTGCTGATGTGGTGCTGGATTTAGCACGACGTTACCAAGTACCTGTGCAAACTCTCGAACCCGAACAACGCCAAGAATTACAGCGTCAGCTATCTTTGCGCGAGCAGTTATATGAAGTTCTGGCAACGTCCGCCCAGTTTTATCAACACGCCCTTAGACAATCTCAAGGGCAAAAAGCACTTCAATATTTGCAATCTAATCGCCAACTCAAAGAAGAAACTATACAGCAATTTGGTTTAGGTTATGCCCCCGCAGGTTGGGAAACTCTCTATCGTTATTTAGTACAAGATAAACATTACCCAGTGCAAATACTGGAAAAAGCGGGATTGATTAAGCCACGCCGGGAAGGGGGCGGTTATTATGATGTATTTCGCGATCGCTTGATGATTCCCATCCGTGATGTCCAAGGGCGCGTCATTGCCTTTGGTGGGAGAACTCTGACTGATGAACAACCTAAATATCTCAATTCACCAGAAACCGAACTTTTTAGTAAAGGTAAAATACTATTTGCCCTTGATCAAGCTAAAGGTGGGATTTCTCAACTCGATCAAGCGGTGGTGGTAGAGGGATATTTTGATGCGATCGCTCTCCACACTGCTGGTATTAATAACGCCGTTGCTTCACTCGGTACAGCCTTAAGCTTACAACAAGTGCGGTTAATATTACGCTACACCGAATCGAAACAATTAGTACTCAACTTTGATGCTGATAAAGCCGGAACTAATGCCGCCGAAAGAGCGATCGGTGAAATTGCCGAATTAGCATACAAGGGCGAAGTTCAGCTAAAAATTCTCAATTTACCCGATGGTAAAGATGCTGATGAATATTTGCACCAGCGAACTCCAGAAGATTATAAAGAACTGCTAAAAAATGCGCCACTTTGGCTAGACTGGCAGATTCAGCAAATTATTCAAGACCGAGACTTAAAACAGGCTACTGATTTTCAGCAAGTAACTCAGCAAATAGTCAAATTACTTAAAAATATAGCTAACAGCGATACACGAAATTATTATGTTTCTTATTGTGCTGAAATACTCAGCTTGGGAGATACCAGACTCATACCTCTACGAGTCGAAAATCTGCTAACTCAAATTGCTCCAGCTGCGGCTACATACTCTAAGCCCGTATCAGCAAAGAAAGCATGGGGAAATAGCAAAGTTTCTCACTCTCCACTCCCCACAGAACGCAGCCTTTTAGAACACGCAGAGGCGTTATTATTGCGAGTTTACTTGCATTGTCCCGAACAGCGTCAAATGATTGTTGGCGAACTAGAGGAGCGAGATTTGCAATTTAGCCTTTCCCACCACCGATTTTTATGGCAACAGATTTTAGAACTTTCAGTTGGTGATGGAGAGACGAAAAACTTGGCGTCTCTACCAAATTTAATTTCCCGCCTCCAAGATCAGTTCTTAGAATTTGACAGCGAGATCGGGTTAATTTCTCATTTATTTCATGTGGATGAAAAAAACCAGAAAGAAATACTGCGGACTGGGCAAGTAGTTCAAGCTGCGATCGCTTGTATGGATTTAGTGATGCTTGAAAAACGCTATCGTCACTTTTTGGAACTATGGCAACAAACCGATCCAGAAGCTGAACCAGAGCGGTATCAATATTATTATCAAGCTTTCTACGCTGAAAAAATCAAGCTTCAACAAATAGACCGACAACGGTTATTTTCCATCACAGAGCTAAGTTGACATATATAGCACAAGCCTTGGTGATTACGACATCAACAGATGATAAAACTTAGTCACAAAAAGACTTTTCACCCACTCCCCACTCCCTTGCTATAGTAGTTACCGCATGGTTAAGGTAGAGAAAATCGAGTCAATTAGCTGAATTATTTAAAACCTCAGCGATCGCCTGGGAAATCGGTAAGCCAGGACAGCGTTCCAGCCAGAAGAACTCGCCAACTGGGTTAACTTCAAGGAATACATGACGACCATCAGGAGTCAAAATAATATCAAGCGCCCCATAGTTTAAACGGAATTCTGCCATGAGTTTGAGCAATTTCTCTTCGACATCTTCGGGCAAAGTGTATGACTCCCAAGCGTCAAGTAAGGCGATTCCCTGTTTGCGCCAATCGTAACGTGCCTTATCCAAAGCTTGAGAATCAACCGCAGCCGTTAGCACACGCTTCCCGACAATAATTGTCCGCAATTCCAATGCCTTGGGAATCTTTTCTTGAAATGTCATTGGGCAGAAACGTAAGCCATCAAGGTTGTCTAGATCCTCTGATGAAATTGGATTTGTAAACACAACTTTTTCTCGCCCTCGTTCATCATAAATAGCAAAGGAAGACAGCATTTTTGTAATCATTCCCTGCTGACACTCTTGGGCAAATTGCTTTACTGCTACTGGATTATTTGTAGTCAGAGTGCGTGGCGTATCTAGACCGACATCTCCTGCTATTTGTAATTGCAGTTGCTTATTTTCCGCTCGGCGAATATTTGGCATAGGGTCAAGATGAAACCCCTTGATACTAGCAATCATTCCCTCAATACTGACACGAGATTCTTTCAGCGAGGCTTGTCTAAGTTGCCTGTCCATCGAGTTAGGAATTTTTGACCCAATTGCAATGCGCCGATACCAAACTGCTGACACTTCATTTAAATCTAATGTCTGGTCATCGACACTCAGAATCACTCGCTTAGTACTACCATAGTAAATATCTAACTGTATTTCTGTGGGAAATCGGTCTGTGTCAAAACGAAATGCTTTCTTTCCTTGGGCTTCAATTGCCTGAATAACTAGAGGAATACTTTCGTTATCTTGGCTGTGAGTAATTATTAAAATAGTCATTTACAAATATGGAGAATGAAGTACGCTACAGATAAATATATAAGACTCATATTTGATTGCGTGAAAAAAACTCAGTACACCTTTATTCCTTCTTAAGAGTCCCCATTACCCCTTATCCCCAGAGGGGGCCCCACCTTCCCCAGTCGCCAGTCCCCAGTCTCTACGAGTAATTCACCGAATCAAATCGGATTGCTATAGAGGTTATCACTTGGTTTGGAATTTTTAAGTAAGAGCATTTTATTTCGGACTTGTTGAAAGTAGTGCAGATGCAATAGCTAGAGCAATTGGATAGTCTAAATCTCTCTCCAGCATCCCCCACTCTCCTGTAGGATTAATTTCTAAAAAAACATATTCCCCAGATGGCGTTTTAATCAAATCAAATGCTCCAAAAACCAGTCCAAACTTAGCCATAAAGGCATCCAAACAACGGATTAGTTTATCAGGTAATTGATCTGGTTGCCAGGTCAGAATCTTTTTTGTCTCACGTCGCCAATCCTGGGTAGATGCTGCATATTCAGACGCATCTAGCGCCCCGACAAAGAGATTGCCATTCACATACACTGCTCGTAGTTCTTGCTGTTTAGGGATTTGTTCTTGAAACATAACTGGACAATAGCGCAGTGTTTCAGCATCAAGTAAGTCTTCTTCTTTAACGGCGCTGGTATACATAAAAAAAGAGGAGGCTTGCATCCCAAAAGAAAGAGGTCTGAGCAGTTTGACAATCATTTTTCCCTTAACTTGGTGGAAAAATTCTCGTGCTTCTTGAGGATTGTTGGTAACGAGAGTCCGAGGTATGACAAGACCTACTTCTGATGCAACCCGCAGTTGGCGTAACTTGTTTTCAGCTGCACTTATCCGGCGTAAATCATCCACCCACTTAGCTTCTCTTAGGCTGTCCCAAAAGCCATCTAAGACTGCGAGTGATTCATTAGAACAGGCTGCTTGAAATTGTGGAGCCAATTCTTTACCGAGATCGGGTTGCCAAATACGCCGCATCCATACTGCTTGCACTTGCTCGGTGTTGAGGGAGCGATCGTTATATACTAGTGTATGATTGCTACTGGAGTTACTTAAATTAGCCTGGAGTTGGAGTGCGATCGGAAACTTATCAGTATCAAGACGAAATGGCTGTGCGCCTAGTTTTGATACTGCTTCTGCAACTCTATCTATTGTAAAGTAATCACCACTATGAGTGATTAATAAAACTACATCACGAGCAAGGCGCATAAAATATTTTTATTAGTTTTTGCATTTTCACTATTGTCAACTATTGAGAAAGCAAAATATTAAAAAACTGAACTTAATTTTAATGGGAAGCCAACCCCTAGATGAAGTTGGCAAAGCTAACTATATTTTTATTCTGACAATAGTTTTAAAACCGCATCTCTGGTGTAGTCAAAAGTATGCAGCTATGAAGGTGAAGACGGCGAACTGTCCTCACCATCTGAAGGATACTTCAGAGTAGTAGCAAGGTGCTCATCACTATCAGAAGGGTACTTCTCAGTAACAGCGTACTCATCACTATCAGAAGGGTACTTCTTGGTGACAGCGCCATCTTCTTGATCGGATGGATACTTCAGAGTTTGGACAAGTTCATCATTCTCCTTATTTGTAACATTATTACATCCACCGAGAATCGCTTTTGATTCTTGATCAGAAAGGTCTTCAATGCTTTGCCCTTCCAAGAATCGAGCAAAAAATGGTACTGCTTGTGAATTGAAATCTTCTGGTTTGTTTTCAGACACAATCTTCCTCCTATAAAAAGTGAATCTAAATTCATACTGTAACTAATTATATTACATAGTAGTTACCTATACCTTTGCCAAAATAAGAGTTTATACATCAGCTCATCCTCCGAAATTGGCGAAGGTATTGACTTACCAAAACAAGTATTAATTTATCCTTTAACAAATATTTACTTTCAGGTAATTATGCTTGTATAAAGTTAAAAATATAATAATTTTTCTTAAGCAAGTATGGACGGAGTGCAATTGCTCATGCACCGAAAACTTATTTGAAACCTGAATAATCATCCTTAAAAGCGTTGCATTCCCAGGAATTATTCACTTCAAAATAATTCAAAATATTCTCTTTGCTCCCAGTTAGTCACCTGCAATAAATAGTCTTCTGGTGGCCGATCGGCGACGGACTGCAAAAAGCGATTAATTTCACTCTGTTTCATCTTAATGATGAAGTTGATGAATTGCTGCCCCATTTTTTGAGAAAAAAGTTCACTTTGGCTCAAATATGAAATCGCCTCTGGCAAGCTTTTGGGTAAGGTCGGACTTTCTGTCGTGTAAGGTGACTCTGTTGGGGAGCCAGGGTCAAGTTTACGATCTACACCATCTAACCCAGAAATCAATTGCGATGCCATATACAGGTAGGGATTGGCTGCTGGTTCTCCAACTCGGTTTTCAATGTGGGTGGTGGGGTCATCATAACCACCTTGTAATCTAATCATTGCCCCTCGGTTTTCCAATCCCCATCCGGCACGGTCAGGAGCTAGGGAATAGGGTCTAAATCTTTTGTAGCCGTTAATTGTTGGGGTTGTGAACACAGAAGCGGCATTGGCGTGTTTAAGAATACCACCAACGAAATGTTTACCTAAATCTGACATTAGGGTTTTCGTGTTTGCAGACATGAAAGCGTTCTCGCCTGTGGTTCGGTCTATAAGGGATTGGTGCAAATGCCAGCCATTGGAAGAAGAACCTTGCAATCCTGGACGACACATAAACGATGCGATGTAACCTTGTTGACGGCAGATTTGCTTGGTCGCCATTCGGAATATCATCATTGTATCCGCAGCTTGCAATGCCGGAATCGGGTCAAAGGTAAATTCAAATTGACCGACACCTCCTTCGTTTTCTACACTTCTTAAAGGCAATCCCATTTCAACTAAGTTTTCTGCCAGAACGCACAGTAAGTCGTGAATCTCTGGATTGTGGGATTCTAAAAGGTATTGGAAGCTATGCTCTACAGCGCTAACTTTGGCAGGTTCACCAGGTTTTCCAGAAGTACCAACATTAGCGATCGCTAACATCGGATCTTCTAACTTTGCCAAATACCACTCAACTTCTAAGCCGACAATATGCTCTAATCCTCTTTGATATAACTCTACCAATGATTGGCGCATTTTCCCGCGACTGGAAAAGGGCATTGCCTGACCATTTTGGAAGTACTCGTCACAGAGAATAAAGCCAGTACGTTTTGCCCAAGGCAGAATTTTGAAGGTATCAGGGTCAGGAACAGCCACAAGATTTGGCGCACCTGTCATCAAAGGCATATCTAAACTACCGCCAGGAACGAAGGGGTTAAATACTATTGCACCACCAGTATCAAACAGGAATGTCCCTGTGCTGATTTGCATACCGTTTTCTAAGGCGCTCAAAAACGCTTGAGGTAAGAGCGACTTGCTGCGAACAATGCCATGCTGGTCTGACCAAGCGGTACGAATCAACAGTAGATCCCGTTCTTTAACAACAGCCTTGATCTTTGAAGATGCTTCTTTTTGGATTTCTGTCCACAGGTGATAACGCTCAATAAATCCAGGTCTTTTCATTGCACACGAAAATATTTTAATGTTACTAATTATTCGGCTAGTACGCGATCGCTACTTGAAGGGCAATACTAATACTATAGTGGGAATAAAAGTAAAACCAGTAAGTACAATACTATGGCTGAAAACCTTACATGGCAAAGTCTCTGATCTACTTAATCCATGTTCAAACCTAATTATTAGTTTTTCAATTTTTTGGAGGGGAAAAAATGAAGAAGTTTACCAGTTTAATGGTTGTCGGGGCAGTTTTGTCGATTACTGCGCCAGCCTTTGCTGAAAATCGTGCGGTTAATATCAGTATTGGCAGTATTGGTGGCCCCTTAGATAATGCCGCTTTGCAAACAATTCGCCAGGTTATCGGGTTTGCAGTCGGCACTAGCACCGTCGATAAATTCATTGTATATAGTCCCAGAGTCGGATCTCCTATTCCTATCGAAGGGGGTTTATCTGCTTGCGCTGAAGCTGGCTTCGGCACAAGCAATACAACATTTAATGCTTTTATTCAGGAATTGCGTTCAATTAAGCCCAAATCAGGGACTTTCTACAATGTAGAACTTACCGCAAGCTGCAAACAGAAATAAGAATGTCGTTTCCCGCATTTCTCACAAGCTTGAGGAGAAGAAGGGGCAGAGGGGCAGAGGAGCAGAGGGGAAAGAACTTGTACAAGAACTCTCCTCTGCTCTCTGCACAAGGGTATAGTTACTCGCCATAAATCATATCTTGGTTCTGCAACTAAAGATTGAGTCATGATGTTTTTCCTAATCGTCTAAATATTTCCCGCTTAGTCACCCAGTAAAGACATAACCTCTTCTAGCTTCTGTTTCGCCTTGTACAGGTTGATAAGCTTTTCCTGTTCCCATCTAGCAGGTGACTGCATTCTCTTGCCCTCCAGGGAGATTTTAATCAGTGCTGCTTGCTCATCAGTAGGTGAATTCATCTCATCTATAGCGTTACTCAATGCTTGCATGAAAGCAAAGGTAGGAGGTTTTAACCCTTTACCTGCCTCGAATTGAGAGAACGCCATTTGAGGGAATACCATCAATGATGTAATCCACGAAGTCTTGTACCCTTTATTCCCGGTTGGTTTGATGCCGTAGCGTAAGCATAAGTCACGAAGTTCTTTGATGGTTTTGATTTCGAGTTCTGAACGTGTGAACATAGAGTTACCATTTTCAAAAAGTGGTATCGGTGAGTTACAAGTTTTCCAGACAGTACGCTCACCGATTTAAAACTATACACCGATGGTTTCGTCGGTTTAAAGCTATATTTATATCTCTAAACAATGTCTGACCGCAAAGGTAAACCTGAAAATTTTGGTAATCCACAAAGTAAAGAACTAAATCAGCAGCTTAGTTTTCGTGTCACCAAGGAAATGAAAGATGAGGTGAAAGCACAAGATGACCCTCCTGAATTTTGTAGAGAAGCTATTCAGAAAGCACTAGATGAGAAGAAACAGAATCGGTAGGTTGCTACAATTGCATGGAATTACACAGACCTTACTCATTAACTAAAAAGGCTATCACTGCGTACAAAATGCTTACCTCTAAGAAAGCCTGTATTAGCTCCAGGACAAATATACTGGAGAGTTTCTGGTGTAAAACGTTCTAATAATAATCGAAGGCTCTGAATTTGCCTTGGCCAGTGAAAGGTTTTAGCTGTCCGTAATGGTACTGGTTGACCATGCTGGTTAGGGAGTAAATGGCGACCAGAAAACAAGATACCCCCAAGTTCGCTGTAGTACAGACAAGATGAGCCGGGAGAATGGCCTGGTGTCCAAATTACTTGTGTTGTAGCATCAAGAGTAAATTCTTGCCTAAAAGTAGTTACGGTTAAGTCTGGTAATAAATAGGCTTCTTGCTCTTGGATCAGTATCTCGCAGCCAAAGGCTTGCTGAAATTCAGCAGTCTTGCCAATGGCGCCGCGATGGGTGATAAATAACCAACGCACGCCTCCATGCGATCGCAAAAAATCTTGATTTGTTTTTTCTAATGCAGGGCAATCTATGAGGATATTGCCTTCATTTCTTACAATAAAATAAGAGGTTCCCCCTAATGTATCCCGATTGGGTGGAAAGGCAAAAATGCTCTCTTGTGCGAAGTCCGATTGCAGAGAACCTGCGCTGAGAACTTCGTCAGGGAAAACAGCCCGTGGCGGCTTAGTTGTATGACTTGGCTGTTGAGGTAAAGGGCACATAATCAAAGAACCGAAACTGAGGAGTTGTGGACAATCTGGTTACAGTGTGGAAATTCTTAAGATTGAACTGGGAATTGGGGACTTGTACTAAGCGAACGCGAGTGCGTCTCCAAGAGTTGTATTGGGAACTAGGGACTGGGGAAGATTTGAATGGAGATTGGTACGCCAACCAAATTTTAAAAGAATTTCTTCCCCAATACCCAGTACCCAGTCCCCAGTACCCAATACCCAGTCCCCTGTTAACCGTTGTAAAAAAAATTGGGATTTGAGGTCTGCCTTGTAGTTAATGCTATGGTGCTGAAGCTACTGGTGGGGCGTTTTGTCAAAATTACTGAAGAGAACATGGCATTTTGGTTTCTGTTTATCCTCCTGCTGGGGCTAGCTACTTATCTCATGGTGCAGCGCAGCGTTGCTCACATCACCCGCACACCAGTATGGTTGTTGTGGCTGGTTTTAATGACACCAGCATTCCTGTTGAGTGGGTGGACGCTAATCTACGGGGCGAAACAATCTCCACCACCAGAGCTGATTCTCTGGTCGGTATTTGTCTGCACAGTTTTGTACTGGGTGTTGTTTCAATGGGGGCGGCAAGTACCTAGAGATACACAGACCGACGAAGCCCAAACCCAAGCCTCAGAATCACAGCCGATTATTCAGCCTACCCCAGAACCAATAGTGCGTCCCATTGAACCAACGGAAGAAACCCAACTACGAAATTGTTTTCCTTGGTCTGTATACTACGTTCAAAATATTGAGTATCGACCACAATCTGTGATTTGCCGGGGTCAGTTGCGAACTAAAGCCAGTAACGCTTACCAGCAGATTAAAACTAATATTGAAGCACAATTTGGCGATCGCTTCTTGCTGATTTTTCAAGAAGGCTTCAATGGCAAACCTTTCTTTGTCCTGGTTCCTAACACTCAAGCAGCTAAACAGACAAATACACCACGACGCGACCAGGAACGATTAACTCGACCAGGATTAGCGCTGATGCTGCTAGCAGCTACTTTGATCACTACTACCTTAGTGGGAGTGGAAAATGCTGGTGTTACTCTGCCGCCTATCTGGCAAATTGGATCTTTGTTCAAACTTTTATCTAACCCAGATGTCCTATTCAAAGGATTGCCTTATGCTTTAGGATTGATGACTATTTTGGGCATTCACGAACTTGGGCATTATTTGACAGCTAAATTTTACAAGATTCGCTCGACGTTGCCTTACTTTATTCCCGTGCCTTTCTTCTTGGGAACTTTTGGTGCATTTATTCAGATGCGTAGTCCCATTCCCAACCGCAAAGCTTTATTTGATATTAGTATCGCTGGGCCACTTGCAGGTTTTGTTGTTACCTTGCCATTACTAATATGGGGCTTGGCTCATTCTGACGTGGTTTCCCTGACTGAAAAAACCCGACTTTTAAATCCTGATGCCCTCAATCCCAAGTATTCAATTTTACTGGCTATACTCTCGAAGTTAGCTTTGGGAAGTCAGTTAACAGCAAAATCAGCCCTCGATTTGCATCCAGTTGCAGTAGCAGGTTTTTTAGGACTAGTTGTCACGGCATTAAATTTAATGCCTGTGGGACAATTAGATGGAGGTCACATTGTCCATGCAATGTTTGGACAACGAACTGCGATCGCAATTGGTCAAATTGCTCGTGTGTTGTTGCTATTACTTTCTTTAGTTAGGGAAGAATTTTTGGTGTGGGCGATTATCTTATTATTTATGCCGTTGATTGATGAACCTGCACTGAATGATGTCACTGAATTGGATAACCAACGTGACGTTTGGGGGTTACTGGCAATGGCTTTGTTGATTGTAATTATTCTGCCATTACCGCAGGCGATCGCTAACTTTTTGCAAATTTAAAAAGTACAGCAGAATTTAGAAGTGAGAATTCAAAAGTAAGACAGGCTTTATAGCTGACTTTGAGGCAAATCGTTGCGTACTTCATTTTCCTTAAAATTGGCTGTATCAGCGAGCGCGATCATTATCTTTCAGCAGTTCATAGATTTATCTATAGGAATCCGGTTTGATTTCTGAAAAAATCTAAGTATCTGTAGGGTGTGTTATGGCGTAGCCTAACGCACCTAAATCGTTAACTGGTGCGTTACGCCAAAGGCTAACGCACCCTACGTGTATTTCAGAAATCAAATATGAGTCCTATATAAGGTTTTCTGCTTGTCCTCTTCCATGAAGCCTTATCGTTTTGCTAAGGGACTTCCAAAAAATAAATTGTGCCGTTATCAATAATGATAATCATTTTGATTTACTATATATTTTATTTTCTTAAAATCCCTAAAAGAATGCAAAACAACCTGCATCGGGTTTTGGAGCAGTTGCAGTATTGCTTGGAAGTGACACCAGAGCAACGTAAGAAAGCTGTTTCAGTTATTGGGTTTTGAGGGAAAGCGCGTAAATTAATGGCATTTTTTCGGAAATGCCATTTTTACTATTGTAGCTTGATCTATGTGATAAGCAGTTACAATGAATCTTAAAACTACTAAAGAAATGCACATTAATATTTCAGATGATTTGAAAAAGCAGTTTCATGCAATCTGCGTTATGCAGGGGAAAAGATGAATCAGGTAGTAGTTGAGTTAATTCAGCAATGGCTGAGAACAAATGAAGCTCCTCCGAATGATAAAGCAAAGAAAAAAGAAGCTATCACCTAATTGGGGTTCAGCCGGGATACGCGCAAAACAGAATGTTCCATCTTGCAGATATCCTGACCGAACGCCAATTAAGCTTAGGGAGATCCAAGAAATAAAATGCCCAGCTGTCTCCTGCATGAGACGCTAGCGCCAACTATGAAAGCCCTTTTCTTTGGAGAAGGGGCTGGGCATTTTATTACTGGTAAGGGACTTAACAGCTTTGTTGCTAATGGTTTGACAACCCTTGCATTGCTGGGTGGAAGCAGGCTCTTGAAGCAGAAGAAGAATGCTTTTTATAAAATCTGCAAAGAACTTGAAGTTGTCTTTAAACAAGGTAAGTACTTGGCTGATTTGGAAAATACTAAATTAAAACTAAATTGTAATAAGGCGAAAGGTTAAAAGTATGTCAATCCAAAACTTTTTAAATGAATCTGATGTAGATACATTAATAAACCTTTTGCTTCGTAGCCAACAATCAAGAACACGAGAAGCACTATGTTTTAGCATTGGACTCGATCCCAAGCGACTTTCGTTTTTAAGAGATTCTTCGGATTATGACTTTTTTCTACTACTCATTAAGTATTTAAATGAAACAGACAATCAAGAAGCTCTTTGTAAACTTTGTTGTCAGCAACTATTTCCTATTTTTAGTAAAGGAACACACAGACTTTTTTTAAGCAATTTTTGCGAAAAACTCAATTGTAATCATGATTTAAGCAATCTTTATTCAAATAGTTCAAAGACTCAAAATTCTACTTTAACTGAAGTTTCAACAAATGGTTCAATTTTTGGTAGAGGTATAAGTATTATTGTAACAATTACAGGTGTTGTAGTCTTACTTGGAGGAGGATTAATGTATTATTTTATATCACAGTCGCAGCAATTGCCATTAGGAACCTATCAAGCTAGTTGTCCAACTATTTCTGTAAAGGACAGTATTTTGACTGGTACTTGTAAAGATTTACATGGTCGTTTGAAAACAAGTAGTTTAGAGTATAAGCAATGTAAGTATGGTATTGAAAACACGGATGGTAGACTGGAATGTGATGGAATGTAAAATGTAAATCGTTGTAGCAGAGCTACAGATGAATAACCCTCCTTGGCGTGCAACCACTATTTTATTAGCTTTGCTACAACACTAATGCATTAAAGTTTGTTTTAGATAATTCGCACCGTTGAGGAGAATTTTTACCTGCTATTATCAAATTATATTTGATCTCAGAAAGAGCTAATTTTACATAATACATAGTGGTTTTTCAACATCTACTTATTTAATAATTTTTTAAGTTTATAGTTTTTATATTCAAGGCTTATCCAGGACTATGATTATCGAAATGTACAATAAGCTTAATAAGCTCTGTACTTAGTTACTAATCTATCGTCATGTATTATGATGCTATCTAACTTTAGTTTAAATCGCTTGGCTATCTCGGCTTCTGTACTAGCTTTGACATTTGGGATAGCATTTGTTGCCCAGCCTGCTCAAAAAGCTTCTGCCAAAGTCATATCTAGTACCTATCAAAAAACTTGTTCTAACATTCAAGTTCAAGACGGAGATTTGTTATCAGCAACTTGTATAAGAACAGATGGCAGACTCAACAATACATCTCTTCGCATTCCCGGAATTGAAAATATTGATGGAGTATTGACGTTTAATAACCCTAACAATACTGGTAGCTATTAAAAAACTTGTTCTAATATTCGAGTTCAAGACGGAGATTTGTTATCAGCAACTTGTATAAGAACAGATGGCAGACTCAACAATACATCTCTTCGCATTCCCGGAATTGAAAATATTGATGGAGTATTGACGTTTAATAACCCTAACAATACTGGTAGCTATTAAAAAACTTGTTCTAATATTCGAGTTCAAGACGGAGATTTGTTATCAGCAACTTGTATAAGAACAGATGGCAGACTCAACAATACATCTCTTCGCATTCCCGGAATTGAAAATATTGATGGAGTATTGACGTTTAATAACCCTAACAATACTGGTAGCTATTAAAAAACTTGTTCTAATATTCAATACAGAGTCAAAAGTCACAAGTGATTTTATAGTTGATGTTTTAGAGGACTTTTGGTTAGGAGAGAGACATCGTTTTTCTCAGATTGAAACGCTAGTTCTAAATCAAGATAATGGCAGCGAGAATAGTTCTCGCCGCACCCAGTTTATGAAGCGTATAGTAGATAGGACTTACGCAAAACATAACGAAAGTAGCGGTAATTCATGAATTACCGCTACGCAATAATCAGGTTTTCAGGCACATCTTGCGTAAGTCCTGGTAGAGTTTACCCAGAAGTACTCACT
This sequence comes from Nostoc sp. ChiQUE01b, assembly GCF_034531255.1. Classification (NCBI taxonomy): domain Bacteria; kingdom Bacillati; phylum Cyanobacteriota; class Cyanophyceae; order Nostocales; family Nostocaceae; genus Nostoc; species Nostoc sp. ChiQUE01b. The sequence continues at coordinate 29,817 of NZ_JAVRBM010000082.1, forward strand.
AACTAAACATACGTTTAGCGTATTATCATCCATCCCATTGATTATCATTCTTAGCAAAGATGCTGTCTTTTGTTTTTTTTGGAATATTTTATTCTTTGGAAGTCCCTAAATCTGGAGTCCGCCCTTTTAAGCCAATCATCAATTTCAGCATAAATACTTTTAATACAGGTACTCGCTGTAAAAACCATAAACCCAGACGACGAACCACTACCACAGGGAAGAAATTATTAGAGAAGATCCGATCTAATAAATCGGTGAAACCTAAAATCGCCAGATTCTCTAGCTGGCGCCAGCGTTCATAACCTTTGAGAATCTGAATATCGCCAATATCTTTACCCGCCTTATGCGCGGCTTGAATTACTTGCGCCAAAGCTGCTGCATCCCGAATACCTAAATTTAAACCTTGTCCGCCGACAGGATGGCAATTGTGCGCCGCGTCACCAATTAATGCCAATCGGGGGAGAACGTAGCGATCGCTTTGCATGAGTTGCACTTGAAAAACAAAGCGATCGCCTAGTAATTCCAGTTTCCCCATTTGATCGCCATAGCGGCGGCTTAGTTCTGCTAAAAATTGCTCGTCATTTAAGGCACACAAAGCTTTTGCTTCTTCATGGGGCGCTGTCCAGACAATGCGGCAACGGTTCCCCGGTAAAGGTAAAATCGCAAACGGGCCGCTAGACCAAAATCTTTCGTAAGCAGTGTTATTGTGGGGTTTTTCTGGTTTGACAATGGCGACTATGCAAGATTGCCAATATTTCCAGCCAGAGGTTTTGATTCCAGCCGCTTGCCGAATTGGCGATCGCGATCCATCTGCGGCTACAACTAATTTGCTCTTGACTGTCTTTAGTTGATCGGCAATTTTAATATCAATGGCGACTATATGCTGCTGGTATTGCGTATTTACCACTTCCGCCGGACACAAATAAGTCACGTTGGGACAATCTTGGACAAAATCTTGCAACGGCTGCAACAGGGCTTGATGTTCCGCCACATAACCCAACTCTGCTGTATTGATATCATCTGTCGTAAATTCCACCACATCGGGATAATCAGCATCCGAAAGACGAACTCGGCGATACTTGGCGATTTGCGGTAACATGTTGTCCCAAACGCCAATTCCTTGATAAATTAGCGACGAAAGCTGATGAACTGCATAGGCTTGTCCCTTGGCTACTGCCGCTGATGCTACTTTTGCCTCAATTAGCAAGACACTCAAGCCAGAATCTTTTAAAGCAGAGGCTAGAGTTAACCCAATAATCCCACCGCCGACAATTACCAAATCATATTCATATCCCCGCTCATTTGGCGGTGTTGGTTGAGGGGAAATTTGCTCAAGCTGCGTTGGGGTCATTATTAAGTTAGGTTACAGCGTCTTAACTCTTATTTTGACGCGATCGCGCCTTCTTGGGCAAGTTTAAAAGCTAAACAACAGTAAAGGGGACTGGGGATTAGGGACTGGGGACTGGGAACTAGGGACTGGAGATTGGATACCAAATCAAAAAATTATGGTGGTTGCTCTTACCCACCACCAAATTTTAAAAAGTTTTGTAGGGTGTGTTATTGCTGTCTTCGTAACGCACCATCCTACTTTTGTATACACCGTATCCTTATTGAGTGAGGAAGGAATTTCTAGAGCCAGCTTTTTAAGAGAGATAGGGAAGTGCGTAAGCCCTGAATTATTTGTTGACTCGATAGATTGGTCTAACCTGACGATAAGTATTAAGTAAGCTGAGAAATTTTTGACCATCAAAATTTATCGGGTCAACTTTTTTACCAGAACGGTCTACTAAATGGTGCGTAGTGATGCGATGATCTGGAACTTGACTTTGAGCAATTAACCAAGCAAGAGAATGATATTGAGCTTCCGTGTAGCCGCTATGGGTTTGTTGGCTGCTACTGTCATAACTATCTGGCGGTGTTTCCAAAGAGACGTGATAAGCAAAATTATTCACCGATGCCGGCAAATTCGGATTAGTCTGCACAGTTTCCACTCCCTCGGAACTCTCAAATACTGAGTTAGCCGCACCAAAAGCCCGCTTTTCTGGCGGTACTAAATAAACCACCGTTCCGTCTAACTTGATTAAAGCGTGGTAACTTGCTTGCACACTTTCATCAGTATGGGCTATTTGAAAGAAATTAACGGCGCTGGAAGCAGAATAACCAGTTTCATGGAGGACGATAATCGGTTGATTGTGGAGAGTTACGCCGTTAACATCTTGAGCGTACCGTTCTCCATAGTTACTTGGATCAACCGAAGCAACTTGATAATTAGGTCTGTACTGTGCAAAAGCTTGAGTGGTTACATACGTTGCTACAGGTTTGTTAGTTTTGACTGGGGACTTGATAACATTTTGAAATTTATTCTCTGGCTCTTTCGCTGATTGAAATTGCGCCTGGGGATATTTACTGAAAGCTGTAACCTGTGGATTGGATGTACGGGATATTGTCGGATTGTTGTGTAATTTTGTTGCTCGTCCAATTAGCAGCACTACAATTAGAGTGGCGAACATCAGCCAGATTAGTAGCACCCTAGTCACCCAGTCTGTAAACTTCATTTTCCTAATACCCTAATACCCGTAAAACCGTAGATATTAATTTATAGCTAAACTGGCGTGTCAGTTGTAGAGGCGCACTTCTGTAAACCCCTACCACTTATAGTATCCAAATAATAATCGCTATAATACCTTAATTCTAGTCAAATATACGTTACTAGTATATGTTGGAATGCTAGGTAATTGTTTTAAATGCTATCAAAATCATTACTAGTGGTTAAGGCAATAGTTGATCAATTGTTTCTCTACAATTCAAGATCGCAATCTCAAATCTAATATATAGGACTCTTATTTGATTTTTGAAAAAACTCCGTACAACTCGAAAGGGCTGATTCCCTACTCCCTACTCCCTGCCTACGCAAATAAGTTCAAAAATCAAATCGGATTGCTATAGTTAGCATTTATACTCTGCTGCGTGATGTTCGCATAGCCACAGGTAATGTCCCTCTGGAGTCAAGACTTTGTTTAATCCACCCCAGTGCTGCTGGGGATCTTTTTCTTCTAAAAGTTGACGTAAGGTACGCAAAGCTCCACCATCAGCGCGTTCTGGATCTAAATCTTCACCTCTAGCAATTTTGTCTGCTAATTCTAAATCTTCAGATTGTTTAAGTTGAGGTAATTTTGCTGCTAGTTCTTTGGTGAATTCGAGATCATTTTTAAAGACTTTTTCATATTCTTGTTCGTTTAGCAAACTTACAAACGGCCCTACTATGGGTGCAGCATATCTCAAGACACTAAATAATCTACTAATATAAGGTGCTGTTACTCTCAGCCATTTGGCAGGTTCATTTATTTCATATAAACCGCCTTCTTGAGTGGGATGCCAACAACCCGGTGCTTGGCAATAGAGTTGTAAATGTAGCTTTTGTCCGACTATATTTTTCTTCCAAGCTTTAGCATCATGGGGACGCAAGACAAATACATTCGGACAATGAGCATCAATGCTTGCTTGTTCGCGGCGGAATATATTGGTAAACTCGCGTTGTATATGTTCCCGGATATCTTTAAGCTCATCAATAATTGCTTCCTGTCCACCAACAACTGTTTTTTCTAACTGGTCGATACGTAACAGCACTTGATCCTGGGTGCGCCAATCCAAACCGAAAAGCAGAGTTGATACTGAGACAGATTCAAAACTTTCCTGACATTGCATATCTGGAATTGTTTTTTTAGCGATCGCTTTCTCTAAATTTGCATAATTGAACAAGTAAATACATCCTTCCCCATCATGACCAGGACAGGGAATAAAGCGTTGAATCTCCAATCCGGGAAACCTTGCTAGAGTTAGCTCAATGCCATCTTTGAGTAATGCAAAGAAATTCTGGGGGTATGCTCCTCGGACTGTTAATTGCAAATAGCGATCGCGAGGAAATGCTTGCACTAAAGCTAAATGTTTTTGCTCCGAATCAGCAAATAAAACACCATTACGCCAATGAATGCTAGTCGTGAAGCGGTGTTGACGCGCAATAAACCAAGTGGGAATACCCGCAGGAATGGTATCGAGTTGAAATTTCATAGAAATTTCATTGCAGTTATCTGTTTGTTTGATTTGCTGCCATTTCTGTTCGTAATTAGGCGCGTCTAGGGGCAAACGTTCCACAACTAAACTAATATCCCGGTTTTCTAAAGTCCGGTAGGAAAGGTCAAAACGCTCCATCAAGCGAAGGAAGTGGTCGCGCATTGATGGCTCTAAGTACCGCCAAAGTTGATTCATTTCCTGACGGGTGAAAATGCCAAAGCGATCGCTTACGTCTTTGCTTTCCAAAACTTTGCTGATATATTCAGTTACCCACTGGGGCTTGAGAATAACAGTATCGTTAAGTTCTTCATTGTCTTGGAAATAAAGAATTTCACCTAATTCATGCAGCCATCGCGCCAGCACTTCTTTGCTGATGTCAGCAACTTTGTAATCAGCCATGATGTCCCACAATTGCTGCGGTGTAATTTGTTTTTTTGCCTCAGTGCGGATGGCATTGGCAGCATTTAACCAGGTGGTAGGCCAGATTTCCCCCATTAAAGGTAACTTAGCGGCTGCTTCTGCGATCGCCTGCCGCAGTTCTTCAATGCCACGGCTGCTTTTAGAGCTAATTTTATAATGTTCGATAATCTGGGGATATTTGTCGCGTAGCTCTTTTAGGGGAAGATCGGCATCTCGCTCATCAATGTGGGTGGCGACGAGTAAAATCGGAGATTGTGGGGCTAAAGCTTTGATAGTATCCAGCCAGTAATAGAGTTTACCTTGCTCAAATCCCAGTCGAGCATTCCAGGCGAGTAAGAATAGGGAACGGTTGGTGAGGAAGAATTGATGGGTGGCGTGATAGATTTCCTGTCCACCAAAATCCCAGGTGTTCAGCTGCATTCTTGTATCTGCTTGCGTTGGATGGGTTAATTCCAGGGATTTAATTTCAATGCCGTGGGTGGTGGATTCTTGGGTGTCGAACTCTTCACCACGTAATGCTCTTAATAAAGATGTCTTACCTACACCTCCTTCACCGACGACCAGCAGTTTAGAAACCCACTGCCGTAGGCTACCCTCTAACCTTTCTCGAAGATAAGTGAAAATTGCCTGCGTTCCTTGCTCGACAATCTCAGGCGGCGGCGAACTTAATTGTGGATTGTTATTGAGGGATAGCAATGTCAAGTTGGAGAGTTGGCTGATTTCTGGCGGCAGGCTGCTGAGTTGATTGTAAGAGAGGTCTAGCTCCGTTGCGTTTTCCCTGGCAGCTTGTTCAATAATTTGCAACAGTTCTTCGTTTGTCACCTGTAAACCTCACCAACTCTGTAGCGATATTTACTAAAGTAGTATATCGTAACTAAGCATTACAGATTGGATTACCATGTTCATGTCCATAAAAACGGCTGTAATGTTTAAATTTGTAGGGTGCGTAGGCGTAGCCAGTCGTAGACATTGCTAACCTTGCAACAATATTCACTCATTCACGAGTATAAAAGACTCGTCCACGAGTATAAAAGACTCATTAACGGAGTTCAAATACTCGTCCACGAGTATAAAAGACTCATTAACGGAGCTAAAAGACTCGTCCACGAGTATCAAAGACTCATTAATGGAGCTAAAAGACTCGTCCACGAGTATAAAAGACTCATTAACGGAGCTAAAAGACTCGTCCACGAGTATCAAAGACTCATTAACGGAGTTCAAATACTCGTCCACGAGTATAAAAGACTCGTTAGCGAATCAACAATTTTGTTCGCATTTGCTCATTCAAAATTCGCTCATGAAGAATGCATTCTCGTGACTTTAGGCATTTTAGCTTACTCCGATCGCTCACACATCCTCTGGCATAATCACAGAAATCAATTGATTACGATTCTGGCGATAAATCCTAAAATCGCTATCAAATGTGAGCAATTCACTTTCAGGATACAGTTGTGCCATCCTCACCAAACACGCATCTGCTAACGACATTGGAACCGACTGATATCGCCGCAATAATTCTTCAATCTCTGCTGCTGACTCACTTAAGCGCATTGGAAGTAAGATGTTTTCGGCACTGAGCAAAGACATCACCGCTTCTTGACCACCGTAAATATTCCGTAACAAAAAACAAGTCTCGACAATTACAGCTTCACAAGTAAGTAAAGGTTGCCCAATTGTAGCTAAGGTGTTGATTACCCAAGCATGAAAATGCTCTCTGCGATTAATAAAAGCTACTAATGGCCCTGTATCGATGATGACTCGCTGCTTCATTCACTTCCTAAACCTTCAAGATATTGTTTGTTCGTAGCCAAATCACCAGGCCCACTGTCAACGCAACCAGCAAGTTGTTGAGCAGCTGTCAAAAATGAAATAGGCTCCTGCTGTTCTTGGTTAATATTTTGTTGTGCTAACTTACTTTGTAGAAACTCAATAAAATCTAAAACCTCTTGTTGCTTCTCTGGTGGGAGTGACCGCATTCTTTCGGTGGCAGTTTGTACAATGCTCAAGGCAACCTCCAGATTTTATCCCTTCTCTGAACTATGTTCCATTACTTCAAGTCTAAGAGGTAAATTTTGATAGAAACCCCAGCCAATGAGTTTAGCTGGGGTTTTTCTTTTTTACTTAGCACTGTGTAAATTCAGGGAGAGGGTGCTATTCCTCTTGCACATCAACCCAGATACTACCTTCTTCAACACGAATCGGAAACACTGGCAGTGGCTTTGGTTGTGAAACTAACGAGAGTACCTTACTTACCCCAGGTGGCCAGGAACACCAGTCTTTTACCTCACCAGTCCGCAGATCAAAAGCACTGCGATGGAAGGTACAAACAATTGCGCCATTCTCATTTATTTTCCCACTTTTCAAAGGTAATTTTAAGTGAGGACAAGTGTTATCTACAGCATAAAACTGACTTTCGTGATTCAAAAGCAAAATTTTTCGGTTGCCAACTTTCACCACTTCTCGCGCACCAGGGGAAAGTGCATCGACTGCAAGAACTTTAGTCCAACTCATTAGGTTCTCCTCTCCTAATATATCTGCTTTCAGTTTCCCGCAATAGTGACCAGTGCGATCGCCTTTGAGTACCGGAGAGTCGAAAATCTCTGCGACGGGCTTTGTCTAACATGGCAAAAATATACAACTATAAAATAGTACATTAAAAACCATTTTTATACCGTACAAAATTATTTCTGGGTAAACTAAATAAAGTAGTTACTGTCTAAGCCTCACAAGGCTTGTAGCTGATAACAAACAATTCTGAGGGATATATAAAATGATTAAGACAAGTTACGAATTTGACCAGTCTATCCTCGCCGCAGGATCTTCATTAAAGACTAATATTCTGCTACGTTTTCGTGCTGACATAGCTAAATCTCCTCGGCGTAACCTTAACCTTTCGCTTGTAATTGACCGTTCCGGCTCTATGGCAGGCGCTCCCTTGCATCACGCACTCAAAGCCGCTGAGTCTGTGGTAGATCAACTTGAGCTAGATGACATTCTCTCGGTAGTTGTTTACGACGATGAAGTGGACAGTGTTGTGCCACCCCAGTCTGTGACTAACAAAGCCGCACTGAAAAATTCCATCCGCAAGGTGAGAGCAGGCGGTATTACCAACTTATCGGGGGGATGGCTCAAAGGCTGCGAACACGTGAAAACGCGACTCGATCCGCAAAAAATCAACCGTGTTCTCCTGCTTACCGATGGTCACGCCAATATGGGCATTCAAGACCCCAAGATACTGACGGCGACATCAGGACAAAAAGCTGAAGAAGGCATTATCACAACTACGTTAGGTTTTGCTCAGGGTTTCAATGAAGACCTGCTAATTGGAATGGCAAGGGCAGCCACAGGCAACTTCTACTTTATTCAGAGCATCGACGAAGCAACTGAAGTGTTTAGTATTGAGCTAGACAGTCTCAGAGCAGTAGTGGGACAGAACCTCAAGGTGACACTTGAATTGGCTGATGGTGTCAGCCTGGTTGATACCTTAAGTCTGGCTAAAGTTAGCCAGAATGACGCAGGTCAAGCTGTCATCACCTTGGGAGAGCTTTACGAGGGCGAAGATAAACTCCTCGGTTTGAGTTTGGAGATATCAAGCGCTCAAGTTGGTGAGTTACCTGTGATGAAGCTGCACTACAGCGCCGATGTTGTGCAAGATAATCGCATTCAAAGCGTGTCAGGTACTATAGATATCGTCGCCAAAGTTGGCACTGTTGAGGAAGCAGCTTTTGCTGCTACGAGCCATATTATTCTGGAGCTGAGTCGCCTGACGATCGCTAAAGCTAAAGAGACTGGCCTGAATCTCGCTGAACATGGCAAGCATCAGGAAGCTGAACAAACCCTGCGGGCGCTTGTGAAAGATTTGCGGGATAAAGGGCTAAACGAGAATTTTGAAATTGCTGAAGAGATCGATCAGCTTGAATATTTCGCCCGTCGGATCGCTCAAAAAGCTCTAGGCAATGCCGGACGGAAAGAGATGCGGGATCAGACTTACCAGACGATGACACGCAATCGCAGCGATCTGGTGGGTCGCGGTGTCACTACTGGTGATGAAGTGTACGCCATGCCCATTGTGAATGAAGTCGGTTCAGGTGTTGAATTGTACTGTGTTCGTGAAGGGGGTAAACTGCGGGTCAAAGTCATATCTGGAGGTTACGATTCAACCAAGAACATCCAGTTTCCCCGCGCCATTCGTGCCGAGGGGGCACGCTATGTCGTTGAAGGACTGGAACTCTCTAGCGATGGTACTTTCTATCGGGTACATAGTAAAATCACCCGTTTTGCTCAACCCGGTGAAACAGATATCTTTGTTGCCCCTAGACAATCGCATCCAGCTAACACAGGTAAAGCTTCCAAAGGCCCCGCCAGTGCTGCCGATCTTCCTACAACTGACAGTGTAGGGGACAGTATTTTAGTTCAGTGTGTCAAAGATGGCAGTAAACTGCGCGCTAGGGTGGTTTCCGACGGATATGAACCAGATTGGAACATGCGTTTTCCGCGATCGGTTCGCGAGGAAGGAATGCTTTACGTCGTTGATGAAGTCAAAACCGCACCAGATGGCAAGTCTTATATTGCCTGTGGTGAAATTAAGCGATTTGTCCAACCCACTTGAATTGGGGAGCAGGGGAGCAGGGGGAGATGAGGGGGATAAGGGAGACAAGGGGGAATTATTAGACTTCTTGCATAAATCCAAAATAAGAACCCCACCGCCTTTGACTTACGGCAAAGTCTCCCCTAAGAGCCTGCGGCTACCGTGTACACACAAGTCTGAAGTTGCTCAAGAATCTGGGTTTTACCCCACCCTAACCACTGCCCGAATTCAATCAACGACACCTCCAATTCAATAAACGACCGCCCGAATTCAATCAACGACACCTCCAATTCAATAAACGACCGCCCGAATTCAAT